>NZ_RZRR01001059.1:0-1692 GCF_003998555.1 Mesorhizobium sp. M7A.F.Ca.CA.002.09.1.1
ACTGGTTGCCGGCACGGGGCCGGCAGGGCTGATCGCGGCACTGGGTTTTGCCGCCGAAGGTTTCCCGGTGACACTGGTCGGGCCGGAGGCCACCGCCCCCGATGGTCGCACGACGGCCCTGATGAACCCTGCCTTGAAAGTGCTCGACCGGCTCGGCGTGCTCGAAGCCGTCGTATCCAAGGCGGCGCCTTTGAAGGTGATGCGCATCGTCGATGCCACCAGCCGGCTGATCCGCAGCCCGGTCGTCACCTTCCGCGCCAGCGAGATCGACGAGGATGAATTCGGGCTGAATCTTCCCAACAGCGTCCTCACCCCGGCACTCGCCAGCGCCGTTGCCGCGCGCGCCGGCATCGACTGGCTGAGGTCGATGGTGGCGAACTGGCATCTCGATGCCGAGCATGTTCGTGCCGGCCTCGCCGACGGCAGCTCGGTTGACGCATCGCTGGCGGTCGCCGCTGACGGACGCTTGTCACCGGCGCGCCAGGCGGCCGGCATCTCGACCTCGGCCCGCTCCTATCCGCAGGCAGCTCTCGTCCTCAATTTCGGCCATAGCGGCGATCACGCCTTCACCTCGACGGAATTCCACACCGAGACCGGTCCGTTCACGCAGGTCCCGCTGCCCGGCAATCGCTCCAGCCTGGTCTGGGTGGTCAAGCCCGAGACCGCGACCGAGCTCGCCGCGCTGGACGATGCGACACTTTCTCAGCGGGTCGAACAGCAGATGCAGTCGATGCTGGGCCGGGTGGCTGTCGAGCCGGGCCGGCAGATCTACCCGCTATCGGCGGTGACGCCGCTTCGTTTCGCAAGGGATCGGGTGGCGCTGGTCGGCGAAGCCGCCCATGTGTTTCCGCCGATCGGTGCGCAAGGCCTCAACCTCGGCATCAGAGACGTCGACGATCTAATTGGAATCGCTTGTGAAAATCGATCCGATCCGGGCGCAGCCAAGGCGCTTGCAGCCTACGATTTCAAGCGCCGCCCCGACATTCTGGCGCGCAGCAGCGCGGTCAACCTGCTCAACATGTCGCTGCTTTCCGACATGCTGCCGGCGCAGATGGCCCGCGTTGCCGGGCTCGGCGTGCTCGGAGGCTTCGCGCCGCTTCGGGCTTTTTTCATGCGCGAGGGGCTTCGTCCCGGCAGCGGTTTTGCCGCGCTTGCCGGCGGGTTAGGGAAACAGGTCCGGCGCTAGGATATTGTGCCGGATCAGGTAGAGCAGCCCGGTAACGGTCACGACCGACAGGCAGGTTGTGATCAGCACACTGGCCGACGCTCGCTGTACCCAGACGCCATACTGCTGGGCGATGACGAAGACGTTCGTGGCGGTCGGCAATGCGGCCAGAAGCACCGCCGAGAAGACCCATGTCTCAGAGAAATTGCCGATCCAGCTCAGCACGACATAACAGAGCAACGGGTGCAGGATCAGCTTCAGCGCGGCGATCGGAACCATCTCATGCGGGACGCGATTGAGTGGCCTGAGCGCCAGCGTGACGCCCATGGCAAACAGCGCGCAAGGTGCGGCCGCACGGGAAAGATATTCTAGAAATCGCTCCACCGGCACGGGCGGTCGAAAGCCGATATAGGCGGCGCCGACACCCAGGGCGGTTGCGATGATGAACGGATGCAGCACGATCTTGCGCAGGACGCCCAGGGCAAGCCGGAGAGGAGTGGTCTTCTCGTCGCCAGACAGCGCCATCA
>NZ_RZRR01001060.1:0-1687 GCF_003998555.1 Mesorhizobium sp. M7A.F.Ca.CA.002.09.1.1
GTGCCGGCATTGCTGGCTTCCCATTGCATGGCCGGAAGCGAGATGATCTTGACGTCCGGAAATGCCTTCATCTTCTCCTCAAAACCCTTCTGGATGTCGAGCGTGTAGGGATCGCCGGGGTCGCCGAGCACCTGCAGAACCTTGCCCTTCACCGAGCCGTTCTTGGCTTTCAGCAGCTTCTCGGCCTGATCCGCGGCGACGTAGCCGATCTCGACCGTTCCGGCGACAGAGGTGAAGTCGGACGGGGTCGAGGTGATCTGGCGGTCGAACTCGACCACCGGGATGCCGGCGGCGCGCGCGGCTTCGATGGACGGTTTCAGCGCATTGAAGTCGACTGCAGCCAGGATGATGGCCGCCGGCTTCAGCGCGATGACATCGTTCATCTGCGATTGCTGGGCGTCGGTCTTGTTGTCGGCGTTCAGCGTCTTCATCTCGTAGCCGGTCTGCTTCAGGAACAGTTCCAGCGCGCTCACCGAGCCGGTCTGGAACTCGTCCAGCAGGGTCGGCACCATATAGTAGACGATACCCTTGGACTGGGCGAATGCCGGCGTGAGCGTGGCAAAGGCCAGTGCAAGGATACCGAAGACAGCAAGAAGTATTCGCTTCATGTCGTTCGCTCCTCTTAAGCCGGACCCCTCTTTTGTCCCTCAGCCTGTCGGTCCGGCACCGGCAAGCGTCTCACCGGTGATCATGTTGATCACCGCGTCGGGACTTGTTTTATTGCGTGCGACATCGCCGGCCACGACGCCCTGGCGGATCACCACGATCCGGTCGGCGACCTGAAAAGCCTGCTGCATGATATGGGTGATGATGACGACGCCGATGCCCTGGTTGGCCACCTGGCGGATCATGTCGAGACCGCGCCGCGTCTGTTCGACACCGAGGGCGGCGAATGGTTCGTCGAGCAGCACCAGCTTGCCGCCCCAGTGCACGAAGCGGTTGAGTTCGATGGCTTGCCGCTGGCCGCCCGAAAGATGCTCGACATTGGCGCGCAGCGAGGGAATGCGGGTGCCGGCATTGGCCAGCGCCTTTCCGACGACGGCTTCCATGGCGCGCTCGTCAAGCACGGGAATGCCGAGAAACTTGCGGGTGATCTCGCGGCCCATGAAGAAATTGGCGACCACGTCGACGTTGGTGCACAGCGAGAGATCCTGGTAGACGGTCTCGATGCCGGCCGCCTTGGCCTCGGCCGGTGATTTGGCGAGGAATTCCTTGCCCTCGAACAGCATGCGGCCCGATGTCGGCTCCAGTCCGCCTGATATGATCTTCACCAGTGTCGATTTGCCGGCGCCGTTGTCGCCCAGCAGCGCCACGACCTCGCCCTTGTCGATCGAGAAGCTGATCCCCTTGAGCGCTTCGATCGCGCCATAGTTCTTGGTGACGTTGTCGAGCACCAGCAGGGGTTCACTCATGCCGCAATCTCCCTGCCTTTGAGAAGGTCGCGCTCGCGTTCGCGTTCGGCCGCGAACATCTGCCCGAAGCGAGGTGACAGAACCCCGGAAACCGCCAGGGCGGCGGCGCCGCGCAGCACGGAATGCTGTCCGCCGCGCGCGACCACGACCCTGGGCGTCGTGCGGTCCTTGCGGGCCGAGACGGAGTTGTGCAGGCCTGCGGCCGAACCAGCCAGCATTTCGAGCAGGTCGGTGGATGCCAGCCCGCCGAGGATGACCGTCTCCGGGTCGAACAG
>NZ_RZRR01000105.1:0-9650 GCF_003998555.1 Mesorhizobium sp. M7A.F.Ca.CA.002.09.1.1
GGCCGATGCGAAGACCGGCGTGGTGATCGCATCCGGCAAGCGTTCGATCACCTCGTCCTTCGACAGGCCGCGTCAGGAATTCGCCGCATACCGGGCGCAGATCGACGCCGAGAATCGCGCGGCGCGAGAGTTGGCGGAAGCGCTGCAGCTGTCCATTGCCCAGGACCTTGTCCGGCACGGCAAGACCGGCTAGCGCACCTCATCTGCTTCACGAAAACGGTCTGGCGCCCCAGGCATGACGGGATGATCGTGGGATCATGACCAGATTCCCGAACAGAGCCAGATTCTGAACAGAGATTGGCCGAAGAGACCCATCGGCCTGCTATGGCACAGCGAGTAGATCGCGCCACCGCGGTGGGTGCGGCGAGGCGACGATCGTGCCGCGTCGCTCGCGAAGATTTTGGCGCTCAGGATCGTAGGCGACCCATCCGGGAAGCAACTGTTAACCACTCGCTCCCTATTGCTCGGCAGACATTTCAGAGTGAGTCTTGAGAATGGAAGCCAAGCGTTTTTCCCGGGTCAATTTGTCGACGGCCGCACCGCCTGATGATCCCGAGGGGAAGCGCTTCGAGAGCATCGGCGACAGGGGTGATCAGCGAAGTTCTTCCGCCGCAGGCGCCCTTGATCGTATGGCTCGCAAGGAGCCGGACGGTCGGCAGCCCGCCACACGCCAGGCCGGCTATTCCGCGCCTATGGTCGATCTCGGCGGCAACAAGCGGCCCTATATGGAGCCGCGGAGTGGCTCGGACGACACGCCTTCGAAAATCGGCGATATCGAGAGCCCTGCCTGGCAGGAATATTTCTTCCTTGCACCCAACGTGCGTTTTACACGCACGCCGGATTATGAGGCCAGGAAGCATCATCCGCAGCACGAGCGTGTCGTCGAACACGGCGCGACGCGCCCGGCACAGCAAGCCGTTGCGCAACCCATGGTCGGCAGGGCGTCCTCCGCGCCCTCGCTCCTGGCATTGCCGGCGTCGGTGAAAAGCCCTGCCTCCCAGCCGCAGACCGGGCACGCCACGCAAGGGCCACTGCCGCCGGCTGCTGCTTTTGTCCCGTCCGTGCGCGCCAGGGAGAGGGTGCCAGCCGTTGCGCCGGTGCCGCCGAGGACGGTCGCAACGAGACGGGCATCCGCGCGTGCGTCCGTTGCTCCGGGCGCCCCGATCAAAACCGAAAGGCTGCGCTGGCCCTATCTTTCGGATCATGCCTTCTTCGAGGCTATGGCACCCTATCTGGTCGACGTTTCGCCGCCGGCCCGGCAAACCGGTTCAGCGTCGCCTGCGCCGCTCGCCGCAGCGCCAGTCACCACTATGCCGATCGACATCCGTCCGACGACAGGGACCGATGCCACCGCCTTGTTTCGTGTCATCGACTGCCTGCCGGGCCAGGCCTTGAAGCCGTTGCCGGATGTTTGGCCGGCCAATTCGAACCAGGCCGTCGCCCAACCTGACGTGCCGGCGAGCAATGCGCCGTCGCCGGTCCAGCCTGTCGCAATTCCAGCCGCCAAAAGCGTCGCCGTTTCCGCGCCGGCCGCGCCAAGTGCGAACGTCCCTGCCAAGGCCGTTGGCGCCCGCTCTGCACGCTTGCCTGGGGCTGGAAAGGTCGTGCTGTCAACCGCGGGCGATCCCTATGAGCTTCCCTCGGAAGAGCTGTTGCAGCAGCCACCGGAGGGACAAGGCTTCTACATGTCGCAGGAGCGGCTCGAGCAGAACGCGGATCTGCTGGAAAGCGTGCTCGAAGACTTCGGCGTGCGTGGCGAGATCATTCATGTTCGTCCCGGCCCGGTCGTCACGCTCTATGAATTCGAGCCGGCGCCGGGCGTCAAATCTTCTCGCGTCATCGGGCTTGCCGACGATATCGCCCGCTCCATGTCGGCGATTTCGGCGCGCGTCGCCGTCGTGCCCGGCCGCAACGTCATCGGCATCGAGCTTCCGAACGAGATGCGCGAAACCGTCTATTTCCGGGAACTGATCGAATCCGAGGGCTTCCGCAAGACAAGCTGCAAGCTGGCGCTGTGTCTCGGCAAGACGATCGGGGGTGAGCCGGTCATCGCCGAGCTGGCGAAGATGCCGCATCTGCTCGTGGCCGGAACCACCGGCTCCGGCAAGTCGGTCGCCATCAACACCATGATCCTGTCGTTGCTCTATCGGCTGAAGCCGGAAGAATGCCGGCTGATCATGGTCGATCCCAAAATGCTCGAACTCTCTGTCTATGACGGCATCCCGCATCTTCTGACGCCCGTCGTCACGGATCCCAAGAAAGCCGTCACGGCGCTCAAATGGGCGGTGCGCGAAATGGAGGACCGGTATCGCAAGATGGCGCGGCTCGGTGTGCGCAACATCGACGGCTACAACGAGCGCGCCGCCCAAGCCCGCGACAAGGGCGAAACCGTCGTCATGACGGTGCAGACCGGCTTCGAAAAGGGCACCGGCGAACCGCTTTTCGAACAGCAGGAAGTAGACCTGGCGCCGATGCCCTACATCGTCGTCATCGTCGACGAGATGGCCGACCTGATGATGGTCGCCGGCAAGGAGATCGAAGGCGCCATCCAGCGTTTGGCGCAGATGGCGCGTGCTGCCGGCATCCACCTGATCATGGCAACGCAGCGTCCCTCGGTCGACGTCATCACGGGCACGATCAAGGCCAATTTCCCGACCCGGATTTCCTTCCAGGTGACGTCGAAGATCGACAGCCGCACCATCCTGGGCGAGCAGGGCGCCGAGCAGCTGCTCGGCCAGGGCGACATGCTGCACATGATGGGTGGCGGGCGCATTTCGCGCGTGCATGGGCCGTTTGTCTCCGACGCGGAGGTAGAGCACGTCGTGGCGCATCTCAAGGCGCAGGGCCGGCCTGAATATCTGGAAACCGTGACCGCCGACGAGGATGAGGAAGAAATCGACGAGGACCAGGGCGCGGTCTTCGACAAGGGATCGGTTGCAGCCGAAGACAGCGATGCGATCTACGACGAGGCGGTCAAGGTGGTGGTGCGCGACAAGAAGTGTTCGACCTCCTACATCCAGCGCCGCCTCGGCATCGGCTACAACCGCGCCGCATCCCTGGTCGAGCGTATGGAAAAGGAAGGATTGGTCGGCGCACCCAACCATGTTGGCAAACGCGAAATCATCATGGGCCGGCGCCAGCCGGCGACCGTGCCTGAGGATGACGGCGCGGACTGAGCGACCCCGGCCGTTATGGGATCATGCTTCAGGGGATGCTTCAGCTGCGGGTCAAGCTCGTGAATTCCATCACCTATCCCAGCCTAAACCTTAAGCATCTACACTAGCGGTTAGTGACGGCCTTTCCAATGCTGACGACCACATAGGATAACCAGCCAATGACATGCCCGAAGAAATAGATGCACAGTCCCAAATATGTAAGCAACGCAATCACAAATAGCTTCTCACCTAACGCAACATTCGTCACGAAGCCTTGAGGCAACAGGGCAAGAATCCAACCGAAGTGAAGGCCCCAGCTACACCCCCATTGACCACACGTCCGGTTGGCACTCAGCACCGTTGCGCCAAGCCACACGACCGAAATCACTATGAAACTCACCCACGAATAACGTTTGTCCCGAATGAGGCCGTAGATTGAAAATGCCTTTGCGAAAGCGAGTCCTATTGATGCAAGAACAGAAAAGGCGATTGAGATTAGAAGGCTCATGTTCGACCCAGTAGCTAAAACATCGAAGCTACAGCCAGCACCTTTACAAAGGGTTCGACCAAGTCATCGTTTTTTAAGTTCGTCGAAGGGCATCTCTCTAGCGTGATATCCAGGGTATGCTTCAGCAGCGTGTCGATCTGGTGAACTCGATCAAATATCCTGTTTTGAACTTGTCGCTCTCGATTTCAGCTGGATGCAATGCTGCGATGCAGTAAAGCCAAAAGAGCTAGTGCAAGGCACCCAAAAACAAAGACATGGAAAGTCACCCCACCCGCAGCACATAAAAAAGACCGGTTGCCCGGTCTTTTTTCACTGCAAGCGCATTGGCTTCAGCCGATCGCCATCTCAGCCAATCGATTGGCCGGTCTTGGCCCAGTCGGCGAGGAAGGCGGCGAGGCCCTTGTCGGTCAGCGGATGGTTGACCAGGGCCTTCAGGGTCGCCGGCGGCGCGGTCACGACATCGGCGCCGATGAGTGCCGCCTGCTTGACGTGGTTCACGGTGCGCACCGAGGCGACGAGGATCTCGGTCTGGAAATCGTAATTATCATAGATCTGCCGGATTTCCTGGATCAGCTCCATGCCGTCGATGCCGATGTCGTCGATGCGGCCGACGAAGGGCGAGATGAACGAGGCGCCGGCCTTGGCCGCCAGCAGCGCCTGGTTGGCCGAAAAGCACAGGGTGACGTTGACCAGGCGGTTCATCTCGGTGCGGATCGTCTTGCAAGCCTTGAGACCGTCCAGCGTCAGCGGCACTTTGATGCAGACATTGTCGGCGATCTTGGCCAGAACCTTGGCCTGCTGCATCATCTCGGAATATTCGGTGGCGGTGACTTCAGCCGAAACCGGACCCTTGACGATGTCGCAAATCTGTTTGGTGACCTCGGCGATCTTGCCGCCGGATTTGAGGATCAGCGACGGATTGGTGGTGACGCCGTCGAGCAGCCCCAGATCGTTCAGCTCACGGATATCCTTGACGTCGGCGGTGTCGACAAAAAATTTCATGGCGGGTCTCCTGAAGATTTTCATGTGCATGTCATGCACATTTGGGGTCGGCCTTTGATCTAGACCAAAGTCAGGGCAAGGTCACGCCTCATGATCGAAGATTCGCCCTTTGTCGCAGCCGCACCGGTGCTGGTGCCGATGCCCGCCGAACGCCCCTACACCTACGCCGTGCCGGCCGGCATGCGCGTGGTGCCGGGCTCGATCGTGCGTGTGCCGCTCGGGCCGCGCCAGGTCGCCGGCATCGTCTGGGATGGCGCGGTCGAGAAGGTCGACGCGAAAAAGCTGCGTCCTATCGAACAGGTCTTCGACTGCCCGCCGATCGACCGCGCGATGCGCCGTTTCGTCGACTGGGTGGCGCAGTACACGCTATCGCCGCCCGGCATGGTGGCGCGCATGCTGCTCAGGGCGCCGGAGGCTTTCGACCCCGAACCGTGGATCGAGGGGTTGCAGCGCACGCTTCTCGCACCTGACCGGATGACGGGCGCCAGGCAGCGCGTGCTGGAGACGGCCGAAGGCGGCCTTGCCTGGACGCGCTCCGGCCTCGCTCACGCCGCCGGCGTGTCCTCGACGGTGATCGACGGCCTGAGGGCGCAAGGCGTGTTCGAGACCGTGATGATCCCGCCGCGCCCGGTGGTGGCCGCGCCCGATCCCGGCTACGCTATTCCGGAACTGATGCCGGACCAGGGCGCCGCGGCGCAGATGCTGCGCGCCAATGTCGCAGCCGGCGTGTTCAACGTCGCGCTGCTCGACGGCGTCACCGGATCCGGTAAGACCGAGGTCTATTTCGAGGCTGTGGCGGCTGCGCTCGACCAGGGCAGGCAGGTGCTGATCCTGCTGCCGGAAATCGCGCTGACGCATGCCTTTCTCGAGCGCTTCCAGCAGCGCTTCGGCGCCAAGCCGGGCGAATGGCATTCCGACCTGCCGCCGCGGATGCGCGAGCGGGTTTGGCGGCAAGTGGCGGAGGGCGGCGTGCGGGTCGTCGCCGGCGCGCGCTCGGCGCTGTTCCTGCCGTTCAAGGAGCTCGGCCTTATCGTCGTCGACGAGGAGCACGACCCTGCCTACAAGCAGGAGGACCGCGTCTTCTACAATGCGCGCGACATGGCGGTGGTGCGCGGCCATATCGGCAGCTTCCCCGTGGTGCTGGCGTCGGCGACGCCGTCGGTCGAAAGCCGGGTCAATGCCAGCCAAGGTAAATATAACAGGGCGGTGCTTTCCGCTCGCTTCGCCGAGGCGGCGCTTCCGCATCTGAAGGCGGTCGACATGCGGCGTGCGCCGCCGGCGCGTGGCGGTTTCCTGTCGCCGGTGCTGCTCGACCAGATGCGCCAGACGCTGGAGAGGAAGGAGCAGTCGCTGCTGTTCCTCAACCGGCGCGGCTATGCGCCGCTGACCCTGTGCCGGGTCTGCGGCCATCGTTTCGGCTGCCCGGTCTGCTCGGCCTGGCTGGTCGAGCACCGGTTTCGCGGGCAACTGGTCTGCCATCATTGCGGGCACAATGAGCGCCGCCCCGAAGCCTGCCCGGAATGCGGCACGCTCGATCATCTGGTCGCCTGCGGACCGGGTGTCGAGCGCATCGCCGAAGAGGTCGTGACGCATTTCCCCGACGCGCGCACCATCGTCTTGTCGTCAGACCTGATGGGCGGCGTGCGGCGGCTGCGGCTGGAGCTGGAGGCGATCGCCGACGGCGAGGCCGATATCGTCATCGGCACGCAGCTCGTCGCCAAGGGCCACAATTTCCCTAATATGACCCTGGTCGGCGTCGTCGATGCCGATCTCGGCCTTGCCAACGGCGATCCACGCGCCGCCGAACGCACATTCCAGTTGCTCAGCCAGGTGACAGGCCGCGCCGGCCGCACCGGCAAGAAGAGCCTTGGACTGCTGCAGACCTTCCAGCCCGACCATCCGGTGATGCGGGCGATCGTCTCCGGCGACGCCGAGGCTTTTTACGAGCGCGAGATTGCCGAGCGCGAACGGGCCGCCCTGCCGCCCTTCGGCCGGCTCGCCGGCGTCATCGTCAGCGCGGTGACGCGAGCGGAAGCCGAGGGCCATGCACGCGGCCTGCGCCGCGCAGCACCCGAGGCGTCAGATCTGTTCGTGCTGGGTCCAGCCGAGGCGCCGCTGTCCCTGCTCGGCGGCCGCCACCGCTTCCGCCTGCTGATCCAGGGCGAACGGCGCGCCGACATGCAAGGTTTTATCAGGGCCATGCTGGCCAACGGGCCGAAGCAACGCGGCTCGGTCCGGGTGCAGGTCGACGTCGACCCGCAGAGTTTTTTGTAAGGTTGCGCTTTCAGCGATAGGTTGCCCGCAAGCCAGCGAGATGTGGAAACTCATATGAAGACCCTTGGCCTGCTCGGCGGCATGAGCTGGGAATCGACCGCCATCTACTATCGCCTGCTCAACGAGATCGTGCGCGAACGGCTGGGTGGGCTGCATTCCGCGAAACTGCTTCTGTGGTCGTTCGACTTTGCCGAAATCGCCGAGCGGCAGCATCACGGCGACTGGGACGGTGCCGGCGTGCTCCTCGTAGAAGCGGCGCGCAAGCTTGAGGCCGGCGGCGCGGAAGGTCTGCTTTTGTGCACCAACACCATGCACAAACTGGCCGATCAGGTGCAGGCGTCGGTGTCGATCCCGCTGATCCACATCGCCGATGCCACCGCAGTGGCGGTCAAGCGTGCCGGAATGCAGCGTCCGGCGCTGCTGGCGACGCGCTTCACCATGGAGCAGGATTTCTACAAGGGCCGGCTCGCTGACAGATTTGGCTTGGACCCCGTGGTGCCGGATGCGGCCGGGCGCGACATGGTCCATCGCGTCATCTACGACGAGTTGTGCCAGGGCATGGTCAAGGAGACTTCAAAGGCGGCCTATATCGCCGAGACCGAACGCCTGCGCCGCGAAGAGGCGGCCGACAGCGTCATCATGGGCTGCACCGAGATCACCATGCTCATCGGCCAGCAGGATTTCGACATCCCGGTCTTCGACACGACGCGCATCCATGTCGAGGCGGCTGTGGAATTCGCGCTCGGTTGATGCGCGCTGCCTAAAGTACCTGGACCCATCTGGCGCGGGGGCTTTCCTCCGTTAGAATGCCCGGAATTTCAAAACAGGCATCTCGAGGGGACAAGATGGATTTTGCGCTTCCATGGCCGACGAGCCAGGGCGAATGGCTGGCTTGGTCGAGCGCCGTCTTCACGGTGCTGCTCGGGCTTTTGTTCTTCCTGGCGCCGGGTCTCGCCTTTCGTGCCCTGCGCCTGCAGGTCAAGCCAGAGAAGGCTGCGGCGATCGCCGAGGGGCGCGGCAGGATGTCGGGCTTTTATCTGGGTGTCGGCCTGTGCTGTATCCTGCTGGCGCAGCCGCTGATCTACATGGCGCTTGGCTTCTCCTGGCTGTTCACTGCCTTCGGCCGGCTGCTGTCGATGATGTCTGATGGCGCCAACACGCCTTTCAATTGGGTTTCCATTGTGCTGGAATTGGTCCTGGCGGCGTTGCCGCTCGCCTTCGCCTTCGGCTTTCTGCCCTGAATCATTGGGTATTCCGCGATCGAAGACGGGCGACTTTCGCCGGATGCGACAATAGTGCCTGAAAACCATGCGGAACGACGCATTGCGGTCTTAAAATGCCTGTGCTAGACGGCAATCGACTTTCGGCCGGGGATAGCGGAAGCCGCGCCTCCGTGCTCGAAAAAATGCAGTAAGGTCAAAGATTTAGCCAGAGTTTTTGCTCGCGCCAACAATCTACGGCCTGTCAGACAAGAGAAAAGACGGTCCGTGGCTCAATCGTCATCGCCAATCTCAGGTGTCGCAGAACGCTATGCGGGTTCGCTGTTCGAACTCGCCCTGCAGGCAAATTCCGTGGCCAAGGTCGAAGCCGACCTCAACAGTTTCGAAATCATGCTCGCGGGCAGCGCTGATCTCACCCGGCTGATCAACAGCCCGGTGTTCTCCAGCGAGGACCAGGCGAAGGCCATCGCGGCGATCGCCGACAAGGCCGGGATCACCGGCCTCACCGGAAATTTCCTGCGCGTCGTCGCCCGCAACCGCCGGCTGTTCGCCATTCCCGGCATGATCAGGGCGTTCCGCCAGATATCAGCCGAACACCGTGGCGAGACCGCTGCTGAAGTGACGTCGGCTCACGCGCTGACGGCTGTCCAGCAGACCGAACTCAAGGCGGCGCTGAAGAGCGTTGCCGGCAAGGACGTGGCTATCTCCGTCACCGTCGATCCGTCGCTGCTCGGCGGGCTGGTGGTCAAGATGGGCTCGCGCCAGATCGATACGTCGCTCAAAACCAAACTCAATTCGCTCAAGCTTGCACTGAAAGAGGTCGGCTGATGGACATCCGCGCCGCGGAAATTTCCGCAATTCTGAAAGACCAGATCAAGAATTTCGGCAAGGAGGCCGAGGTCTCCGAAGTTGGACAGGTGCTGTCCGTCGGTGACGGTATCGCTCGTGTCTACGGCCTCGACAATGTCCAGGCCGGCGAGATGGTCGAATTCCCCGGCGGCATCCGCGGCATGGCGCTCAACCTCGAAGCCGACAATGTCGGCGTCGTCATCTTCGGCGCCGACCGCGACATCAAGGAAGGCGACATCGTCAAGCGCACCGGCGCCATCGTCGACGTTCCCGTCGGCCCAGGCCTGCTCGGCCGCGTCGTCGATGCGCTCGGCAATCCGATCGATGGCAAGGGTCCGATCAAGGCAGTCGAGCGCAAGCGCGTCGACGTCAAGGCGCCCGGCATCATTCCGCGCAAATCGGTGAACGAGCCGATGTCGACCGGCCTCAAGGCCATCGATGCGCTGATCCCGGTCGGCCGCGGCCAGCGCGAGCTGGTCATCGGCGATCGCCAGACCGGCAAGACCGCCATCATCCTCGACACGATGCTCAACCAGAAGTCGGTGCACGACAACGGCCCCGAGAAGGAAAAGCTCTACTGCGTCTACGTCGCCGTCGGCCAGAAGCGCTCGACCGTCGCGCAGTTCGTCAAGGTGCTGGAAG
>NZ_RZRR01001061.1:0-1681 GCF_003998555.1 Mesorhizobium sp. M7A.F.Ca.CA.002.09.1.1
CCAAGATCCCGATGGGCCGCTGGGCCAGCGCCTGGCCGGTCATGAAGGATGAACGGTCGGAGACAAGGAACAGGATCGCTTCGGCGATCTCATCGGCGCTGGCCCAGCGGCCCATCGGGATCTTGGTGCGGACATAGGTTTCGATCGCCCCGCGTCCGCCCATCTGGGCGATGAACGGTTCGTTGAACGGCGTGTCGACCCAGCCCGGACAGAGCGCGTTAATGCGGACATTGTGACGGGCATAGTCGAGCGACATCTGCCGTGTCATCGCCACCACCGCATGTTTGGAGGTTGCGTAGGCGATCATCTCGCGGTCGTAGAACACGCCCGAATTGGAGGCGGTGTTGAGGATGACCCCGCCGCCCTGCGCGATCATCGAGGGCATGACCTGTCTCGCCGCCAGGAACTGCGCCCGCACATTGACCCGCCACGAGGCATCCATGCCGCCGACCTCCACTTCGGTCAGCGTGCCGCCGATCTGGATGCCGGCGTGATTGTGCAGGATGTCGATGCGCCCATGCCTGTCGAGCGTGCCGGCAATGAGCTGTTCGACCGCCGCATCATCAGCGACATCGGTCGTGATCGCCTCGGCTTGGCCACCGACCGCGCGGATGTCCGAAGCCGTTGCTTCGCCGGCGGCCTGATCCCTGTCGGCGATGACGACCACCGCGCCTTCCCTGCCCATGATCATGGCGCCGGCGCGCCCGATGCCGGAGCCGGCGCCTGTCACCACGGCGATGCGGTCTTTGAGGATCATGATGCGGCTTTCAGTTCGACGGCTTGCGCTGGCGCAACTGCCATTGGGCAAGCACCACGAGCAGCACGGAAGCGACGAGCACGATCGTCGCGATGGCGTTGATCTCCGGCGTCACGCCGCGCCGGATCGACGCGAAGACATAGATCGGCAGCGTCGTCTGCGCGCCGGCGACGAAGAAGGCGATGATGAAATCGTCGAAGGAGAAGGTGAAGGCGAGCAGGAAGCCGGCAACGACCGCCGGCATGACCTGCGGCAGCACGATCGAGCGGAACGTCGTCAACGGCGTCGCGTAGAGATCGCTCGACGCCTCGACCAGATTGCGGTCGAGGCTGCCGAGCCGCGTGCCGACGATCATCGTCACCAGCGCCATCGAGAACAGCCCGTGCGCCGCGATGATCGAACCGTAGCCGAGCGCCAGCCGCGGCGGCTGGTCGTCCGGCCAGATCGAGGCGAGGAACGGATTGACCACGGTGAACAATTGGACGAGCGCGACCAGAGTCGAAATGCCGATCACGACGCCCGGAACGACGATCGCGGCGCCCAGAAGTGCGTCGAAGACCGCGCGGGTCCGCACGCCGACGCGCGCCAGGCCGAGTGCCGCCGCGGTGCCGCACAGCGCCGCCAGCAAGGCGCTGGTGGTGGCGATGAACAGGCTGTTCTTCAGCGCTTCGACCAGGAACGGGTTCGCCAGTGCCTTGCCGTACCATTGCACCGAAAAGCCGGTGAACTCGCTGGCATGGTGGCCGGCGTTGAAGGAAAACAGCACCACCAGCGCGATCGGCAGATAGAGGAAAGCGAACACCGCAATGACGAAAGCCCGCATCAGATCAGATCCACCCGGCGCGCGCCCGAAACTCGGGTCGAAATGCGGTTTGCGGCAATCAGCACCTCCACCGAGACCAGCACCAGCGTGATGGCGATGGC
>NZ_RZRR01001062.1:0-1675 GCF_003998555.1 Mesorhizobium sp. M7A.F.Ca.CA.002.09.1.1
ATGTCGTTCAGGTACATCTTGACCGGATCGGCAGCCATGTCCTCGTCGGCGATGCCGAAGGCGGCGGATGGCGTTGCCGGGGTCAGGATGACATCGACGCCGGCGGCGAAGACAGTCTCGAAATCCCGCTTGATCAGATTGCGCACCTTCTGCGCCTGCAGATAGTAGGCGTCGTAATAGCCGGCCGACAGCACATAGGTGCCGATCATGATACGGCGCTTGACCTCACGGCCGAAACCGGCGGCACGGGTCTTCTCATACATGTCGACGATATCCTTGCCCGGCACGCGCAAGCCGTAGCGGACGCCATCGTAGCGGGCGAGGTTGGACGAAGCCTCGGCGGGCGCCACGATGTAATAGGCAGGCAACGCATATTTGGTGTGCGGCAGGGAAATATCGACGATCTCGGCGCCGGCGTCCTTCAGCCAGGCAATGCCCTTCTGCCACAGCGCTTCGATCTCTTCGGGCATGCCGTCGACGCGGTACTCCCTGGGAATGCCGACCTTCATGCCCTTGATCGGCTTGCCGATCGCGGCCTCATAGTCCGGTACCGGCATGTCGACCGACGTCGTGTCCTTCGGATCGACGGAGGCCATCGACTTCAGCAGGATCGCGGCATCGCGCACGTCACGAGCGATCGGGCCGGCCTGGTCGAGCGACGAGGCGAAGGCGACGATGCCCCAGCGCGAGCAGCGGCCATAGGTCGGCTTGATGCCGACCGTGCCGGTGAAGGCGGCCGGCTGGCGGATCGAGCCGCCAGTATCCGTCGCGGTCGCGCCGGCACACAGGAAGGCCGACACTGCGGTTGCCGAACCGCCGGAAGAACCGCCCGGCACCAGCTGCGCATTGTCCAGGCTGCGCGCGGTCCTGGTGCCGCCGGCCGAGACGAAGCCGCCATCACCCTGATGCGTCGTCGGCATCACCACCGTGTCTAGGCGCGAGCGCCGCCACGGATTGATGACCGGGCCATAGTAGGACGTCTCGTTGGACGAGCCCATGGCGAACTCGTCCATGTTGAGTTTACCGAGCATGACGGCGCCGTCGGCCCACAGATTTGACGTAACGGTCGATTCGTAGCGCGGCTTGAATCCGTCCAGCACATGACTGCAGGCCTGCGTATGGACGCCTTCGGTGCCGAACAGGTCCTTGATTCCGAGCGGGATGCCTTCCAGCGCACCGCCCTCGCCCTTGACCAGCCTTGCGTCGGACGCCTTGGCCATGTCGCGCGCCTTGTCGCCTGTCACCGCGACATAGGCATTGAGCGCGGGATTGGCGCGATCGATGGCCGAGAGATAGGCCTCGGTGATCTCGGTCGCGGTGATTTCCTTGCCGTGCAGCTTGGCGCGGGCCTGTGAAATCGTCAGCTGGGTCAGGTCGCTCATCAAAGGCTCTTTTCGTAAAACACCGACCACTCGGAATCGGGATAATCCAGCACCGGGCCGCAACGCGAAAACCCGGCGCGTTCGTAGACGGTCCACGCCGCGGGGTGACGGTCGCCCGTCTCCAGCACCAGGCGCTTCAGCCCCTCGTTGCGCGCCAGCGCCTCGACCTGCTCGACGATTTTCGCGCCGATCTTCTGCCCGCGATGCGAGGGCCGCGTGTACATGCGCTTGACCTCGCCGACAGCGCCGTCATGGCGTTTCAGCGCACCGCAGCCAATGGCCATGCCGTTGTC
>NZ_RZRR01001063.1:0-1669 GCF_003998555.1 Mesorhizobium sp. M7A.F.Ca.CA.002.09.1.1
AAATTGTGGAGGCCGGCGTAGGTGAGCAAGGCCAGCCCGGCAAACGCAAAAGCCACGACCAGGCTGCCGCAGGCGATCGGAAAACGCGGTCCGATCCGGTCCGACAGCTTGCCGACAGGTCCCGACAAAAGCGCGATCGATGCCGACAAGGGCAGGAAGATGAAGCCGACCTCGGCCGTGCTCAGGCCCCAGCCGGCGATCAGCAGCATTGGCAGATAGAAAAGGTTGGCCGACAGCGCAAAATAGAGGAAGAACGTCGCCACATTGGCGCCGGCGAAAGCACCGACGCGAAACAGGCTGAGGTCGATCATCGGCTCGCGCTGCCGAAGCTCGAAGACGATGAAGACAGCCAGCAATACGACGCCGGCGGCAATGCTCGGCCCTGCCATGAGGCCCTCGCCGCTGGCGCTCATCGAGGTCAGCCCATAGGCAAGCGCACCGAAAGCCAATGTCGCGAGCGCTGCACCGCCGAGATCCAGGCTGCGTTTCTCCGTCGGCACATCGGCCGGAACCTTGGCCAGCAGAAGCCAGATCGAAATCAAGCCCAGCGGCAGGTTGATGGCGAAGATCGCCCGCCAGATGCCGTCACCGAAGGCCGACAGCACGAAGCCGCCGAACACCGGGCCAAGTGCCGTGGTCAGCGCCGAAGCCGCCGCCCAGATGCCGATAGCACGGCCGCGTTCTTTCTTCGGGTAGGCCTTGGCGATGATGGCGAGGCTGCCAGGCACCATGATTGCCGCACCGATGCCCTGCAACGCGCGAAATGCGATCAGCACAATTGCATTCGGCGCCAGCGCACAGGCAAGCGAAGCGAGGATGAACAGCGCGATGCCGGCCACGAAGGCGCGGCGCAGACCGAATCGGTCACCGGCAGCGCCCCCGGCCAGGATCAGCGCCGAGAGCGTCAACGCATAGGCATTGGAAATCCACTGCGCCTCGGCAAGGCTTGCGCCGAGATTGACGCGGATCGCTGGTGTAGCGATGGCCAGGATGGAGCCGTCTATGAAGCCAAGCGCCGAGGCCAGAATTGCCGCGATCAGCACAAATCGTCGCCGCGACTGCGGACAAAACGTTCCATTCGTGACCGGATTGGTCAGCGGGACGGCGGCGGCTTCACTTGGTGAATGCATGAAACCTTGCTTAAACCCCTGGCGCACCGGCAACAACCAGCCAGTGGCTTGCTGTCGCTGAAACCAGCCGTTTGGCCAGGGTCGCACCCTGTCAGATGCAAATGGCGGCAACCATGCTAGGTTTCCGGAAGGTGCCGATGGGGAAACATCGATGAAGCGGCCACTTGAAGCATCGGCTGAGGGACGCGGCCGTATCGTCGGGATCACCGATGGCGAATACGCCATCGCGCTCACCCTGATCGTTCTCGAAATCAGGGTGCCGGCGCACGAGGCGATCCATTCCGAACGCGAGCTGCTCGCCGCGATCGCCGCCCTGGCGCCGCGTTTCCTGACCTACGCCTTGAGCTTCCTGACGCTGACCATCTTCTGGTTTGGCCAGCAGGCGCAGCATGGTCTGATCGCCAAATCCGATCGACGGCTTGCCACGCTGAACCTTTGCTTTCTCGCCTTCATCGCCTTGCTGCCCTTCTCGACCGATCTTCTGGCCGACTTCCTCGAGTTCAGAACCGCGGTGCTGGTCTACTGGCTCAATCTGCTGG
>NZ_RZRR01001064.1:0-1662 GCF_003998555.1 Mesorhizobium sp. M7A.F.Ca.CA.002.09.1.1
GCCGATGCAGCGCTACGGCACTTCGGAAGAGGTCGCCGCGACCATCGCCTTCCTGGCGTCGGAGGGCGCCGGCTACATCACCGGCCAGAACATCCGGGTCGACGGCGGCATTATACGCGCTATTTGAGGGCGTCGGCCGGGAGGGGATTCCGGCATCTCACCCCAAGGAGCAAATAATGCGGCTTTTGATACTCGGCACCGGCTGGATGGCGCAGGAACATGCCCGGCGCTTCAGCGCCATCGAGGGCGTCGACATTGTCGGCGCAGTCGATGTCGATCCGGCGCGGGTTGGCGAGTTCGCCGACAGCTTTGACATTCCCAACCGCTTTACCGGGCTGGAGGAGGCGCTGGCATGGGGCGAGTTCGACGCGGTGGCCAATGTCACGCCCGACCGCATCCACCACCCGACCACCATGGCGCTGATCGCCGCCGGCAAGCCGGTGCTGTGCGAAAAGCCGCTGGCCGAAAACTTCGGCAAGGCGACCGAGATGGCCGATGCCGCCGAGGCCGCCGGCATCGTCAACATGGTGAACCTCACCTATCGCAATGTGGCCGCGCTGCAGAAAGCGCGCCAGATGGTGCAAGCGGGCGAGATCGGCACGGTCAGGCATGTCGAGGCGTCCTACCTGCAAAGCTGGCTGGTGTCGAAATTCTGGGGCGACTGGCGCACCGATCCGAAATGGCTGTGGCGGCTGTCGCGCGGCCACGGTTCCAATGGCGTGCTCGGCGATGTCGGCATCCACATCCTCGATTTCGCCAGCTATGGCGCAGCCGTCGACATCGACCATGTCTTCTGCCGGCTGCGCGCCTTCGACAAGGCGCCCGGCAACCGCATCGGCGACTACGGACTCGACGCCAATGACAGCTTCGCCATGACGCTGGATTTTTCCAACGGCGCCTTCGGCGTGGTGCATGCCAGCCGCTGGGCAACAGGCCATCTCAACGAACTGCGTCTGCGCATCTATGGCGAGAAGGGCGGCATCGAAGTGGTGCACAATCTCGACGGTTCGACGCTCAAGGCATGCGTGGGGGAGAATGTCGAGAACGCCATATGGGAAGAGCTCGACCCCGGCACGGTGGAGACCAACTACCAGCGTTTCACTGACGCGGTGCGCACGGGCGTGCAGGCCGAACCGTCCTTCCGCCATGCGGCCGAATTGCAGAAGGTGCTGGATCTGGCCGTGGTGTCGGACGAGAAGCGGGCCGAGCTGAGAGCGAACGCGGAAACGCGGTGAGGGCTCGCACCTCGCGCCCATACCGCAGTAGCTGGAAGGGGCCGAGTTCTGTCAGACTCCCCTCTGGCCTGCCGGCCATCTCCCTCGCAAGGGGGGAGATCGGCAGCTTCAATTGCTGCGCCTGGTAAGTCATCAGTGCCCGCCTCCTGATCCGTGTCAGGTGGCTTCAGGGGCCGGTCACGAGCGAAAAAACCAGTTTCTGCAAATTGCCGCCATTGCCGAATTCTATACGGTCGAAGTCGCGGCTTGCCTGCACCCGCGCCTTCGAGATCGCGTCGAGCCGCTTGACCACCTCGGCCCTGGTCTTGCTGCATTTGGGATCGTCGGCGACGGTCAGGCCGTCCGTCGCGGCTTGGATGTCGTGGACCATCTGGACCATGCTGGCGCCATGCACCTTCTCATGGGCGGCGACGCCGGCGATGAAGGT
>NZ_RZRR01001065.1:0-1660 GCF_003998555.1 Mesorhizobium sp. M7A.F.Ca.CA.002.09.1.1
AGCCCGGCCCGTTGCCCAGCGTGTCGGCTTGCATGACGCGTTCGGCCGGCGTGTCGGTCCAGCCGACATTGATGCCGTTGACGCGGATGCGATCGAAGCGATGGGCGTTGGCGGCGTTTTTGGTCAGCGTGGCCAGCGCGCCCTTGCTGGCGGAATAGACGGCGAGCTCCGGCGAGCCGCAATGGTCGTTGATCGACAGGATGTTGACGATGGCGCCGCGCTCTCCGCGCTTCTTCATGTCGGCGATGGCCGCCTGCATGAGGAAGAACGGCGCCCGCGCGTTGACCGCGAACAGCGAGGCCCAGCCGTCGAGATCGGCATCGAGGAACGAGGCCCGGTCGGTCAGCCCTGCGGCGTTGACCAGCGCATCGATGCGGCCGAAGCGCTCGATGCAGGCTTGCGCCAAAAGGGCAGGGGCTGCCGGGTCGGCGAGGTCGGCGGCGACGAAAACCGTCGGCGTGCCGAGCCGCGAAAGCTCTTCCGCAACGGCATCGCCGCGCGTCTTCTCGCGCCCGGTGACGAGCAGGCCGCCCGCGCCGCAGCGCGCCAGCGTCTCGGCGATGGCGCGGCCAATGCCTTGCGTCGAGCCGGTGACCAGCGCCACCTTGCCGTTGAGTTGGAGCTCCATTCCTCTTCCCCGCCTCGCATCTGATTTCAGGCTAGCGCGGCGCGATCGTTTTACAATACGGAAATTGGAAATCTTGGAGTGGAGGTTGTTGGCTGTCGCGCTGCGTGGGGCCGGCGAGAGCCTGCCCCAATGTCGTGATTCCCTACGTAGCGGAGGCCGTCGCAAAGACCCTAGTGGACCGTGATTATGCCCTCGACGGCCCGCCATTCCGAAGGCTGGATGAGCTGGTGATGAGCAACGCGAACCGAGTGGAGCGGACCATCGAGTTCGCGCTCCCAATATTGGAGAAAACCCTTGAGTTCGGGAAAGGCTGGAGCGAGATCATAGTCCTGCCAGACATAGAGCTGAAGCAGGCTTGGATGATCGGGCAGGTAATAGTGGATTTCGGCCGTCGTCAGGCCATAACCTTCCATTTGCAGGCGGAATTCGTTGCTGACCGTATCGGCCATGTCTTTCTCCTTCTCCGCTGAGGCATCGAGCCGGCGGCATTTGTGTCGAACCCGCCCAATGCCGGGCCGGGGCGATTGGTTCTGTCCCTCTTTAAACAACGCCGCGAGAAGCTCGCGGGTTCCGAAAATAGCCACGCCATAACAGTGTCTTGGCGCTCTTTCTTGTCGAATATAAAAATTTTTGCGCTGGTCTCTTGAAACCGAAAAAGGGCAAAACTAGCTCGATATGCGCCGCGATGCCTGACGAAGGGTCGCGGCGTTCCGCACCGGTCCGATATTGCCGGTTCGGTGCGGAGGAACCTCAAAACCTGTTTGTCCACGAGGAGAACGACATGGCGTTCCGTCCATTGCATGACCGTATTCTGGTCCGCCGCCTTGAAGCCGAGGAGAAGACCTCCGGCGGCATCATCATCCCCGATACCGCAAAGGAAAAACCGCAGGAAGGCGAAGTGCTCGCCGTCGGTCCCGGCGCGCGCGACGACAGCGGCAAGCTTGTCGAACTCGATGTCAAGGTCGGCGACCGCATCCTGTTCGGCAAATGGTCCGGCACCGAGATCAAACTCGACGGCGAGCACTTCGCCTT
>NZ_RZRR01001066.1:0-1657 GCF_003998555.1 Mesorhizobium sp. M7A.F.Ca.CA.002.09.1.1
TGCCGATACCCTGCGCAGCGCCCGTAACCAGGGCCGTCTTCCCCGCAAGCCGTTCAGTCATGAAAATGCTCCCTCAATCCGTGGTGATATCTGTTCAGGCGTCGGCGTCGATCACGGCCAGCGCCGCGTCGATACCCCTGCCGATCGCCAGTTTCTGGCCGGCCGCGTTCATGGCGCCGCCAAGTGCCGTCAGCGCCGCGATCGCATAGATCGGCTGGGCGGTCGGACCCATATGGCCGATGCGCGTCAGCTTGCCCAAGGTCTCGCCGCGGCCAGACGAAAACACCACCCCGTAACGGGCGCGGGCAGCCTGGCGAAGCGCCTTCTCGTCGACACCTTCGGGCGTGCGGACAGCGGTCGTGGTCGGCGACGCGATGCTGTCGCTGGCCGCCCAGATCGACAGGCCCATCGCAGCAATGCCCGCGCGCATGGCCTTGGCGGTGAGCGCGTGGCGCGCCCATACCGCCTCCGGCCCCTCATTGAGATAGAGGTCGAGCGCGACATCGAGCCCGTTGATCTCCGAGACCGACGGCGTGAACGGAAACGGCTTATCCCGCGACCACGCATGCTCCCAATCGACGATGCTCAGCATCGACGCGCGGGGGGCTGCCTCGTTGCTCTTCATCTTGGCCCAGGCCCGCTCGCTGACGCCCATCATCGTCAGGCCGGGAGGCGCGCCCAGGCATTTGTTCGGGCCGGTGACATAGATATCGGCCTTGCAGTCCTCCGGGTGCGTCTGCATGCCGCCAAAGGACGAGACGGCGTCGACGATGAGATAGCCGCCATGCGCTGAGACCAGCGCGCCGATGGCGTCGATCGGATTGATGGTGCCGGACGGCGTGTCGTGGTGGCAGACGGAAACGACGGTGATCTCCGGGTGCGCCTTCAGCATTGCCTCGACCGCCTGCGGATCTATCGCCTCGTTGTAGGGCACCTCGATCTCGAGCAGATGTGGCGAATAGCGCTTCGCCCAATAGCCGAACCCCTTGCCGTAAACGCCGGAGGCAAGGTTGAGCACGACATCGTCCGGCGTGATCAGCGAGGCCGCGGCGGCCTCCAGGCCAAGCACCGGCTCGCCATGCAGGATGACCGGCTTGTTCGACAGCCGCATCGCCTTTTGCGCCTTGTCGACCACACCCTCATAGAAAAGCTGGAACGCCGGGTCGTAGTCGTAGAGCACCGTGCGGCCGAGACCGCGCAGCACTTCGGCATAGGCGTTCACCGGTCCCGCGGTCAGGGTGATGACCGGATCGGCGTGTTCGAGATAGCGCATCGTCTTGTCTCCGGATTGGCGGCGGTCAGCCGTAGAATTGCGTGCCGGTCTTGTAGGTCTTGAAGTTGTCCATGTCGTGCGAGTACATCAGCTCGGCGCCATGGTCTTCGGCGAGTTTCTTCACCTTGCGCATCGAATTGACGCCCGCCACCGGATCGATGTGGAAGGCCGCCTGGCACAGCGTCTCGAGGCTCTTCTGCGTATAGGCCGCATCGATCGTGAACATGATCGGCTTGCGCTTGGGGAACTCGACCAGCAGGCTGTAATGGCCGATCGAATGGCCGGGCGTCGAGATCAGCCGGACGCCCCTGGCAAGCTCGACGTCGCCATCAATGCCTTCAAAGGTCGAATTCGCCCGTGTCGTTCCCGCAAGCAATTGCCCGG
>NZ_RZRR01001067.1:0-1656 GCF_003998555.1 Mesorhizobium sp. M7A.F.Ca.CA.002.09.1.1
GCATGCACGCGAAGATGGTGCAACTGCGCCAGAAGATGGAGTTCGGTTCGCGGTTGGGAAAGATCCGCGCCTCGGCCAAGGCGGCTTGGGCAACGATCAACAATCCACCTGCGATGAATGTGACGCTCAGCATCGGCGATGCCGAAATGGCGGCACGCATCACCGGCATCGGCATCACCAACAACTTATTCGGTGAAGGCCATCTGCCTTATGCCGACAATCCTGCGGGCGGCGTGCTCGGTGTCTATGTCACGGTGGCGAAGCAGCGCGCCGAACTGGTCAAGTTCTTCTTCAACATGGCGCGCGGCAAATGGCGCGACAACGAACATGTCGAAATCCACCAGACAAACAGAACGGTGCTGAAAATCCATTCGGGCAGCCGCAAATTTCGCGCCGTCATGGACGGCGAACTGGTCAGGCTTGACCGTGAAACGGTAATCGAGATTCAGCCTGGCGCACTGAATGTATTGGTTCCGGCGAGCGCGGCCCAGTCGAGAGCCGCCTGATGAGGTGCGGCGCAACGGACAGGCCCGCTTTACCCGGCAGGAGCCTGCTCGGTGGTGTTGGGCGGTGTGGGGACATGCTGTTCATCGCTGTTAGGCGCCTTGATCAACACACCATAGATCTCGGCAATGCCCCATGCAGCAAACACCAGAAGCAGTGCGGCGATCAGGATCCGAAATCCATGCCAGCCCCATCGCCCCTGCCGCGCCTTGTTTTCTGGAATGATCTTGGCCATGCTCGATCCCTGTCTCATTCTGCACCAACTGGCGCGCCCGGCAAATCATGGTCGGGTAACGGTTCCTCGCTAGGATGGTTCCGGAAAAGCGTGCTGGCCTTGCACCAGCGCAAGCATGCGGCGACGAAGACCGGGACGAGGCAATTGGGGTGATTGGCAAGACGCAAACAGCACCCGATCTGCCGGCCGAAGTTGCGCTAGCAGTCATGGATATCGACCGGCTGGCCGTGCTGCACGGATTGGAGATGCTGGATACGGCGGCCGACCCCGATTTCGACCGCGTCAGCAGCCTTGCCGCAGCGGTGATGCAGGTGCCGATGGCCCTGGTCACACTCGTCGACCTTGAACGGCATTGGTTCAAATCCTGCTTCGGCCTGGACGAGACCGAAACCGCGACCAACGTCTCCTTCTGCGCCCATGCGATTGCCGCCGGCGACGAGCCGATGGTGGTCGTGGATGCAACGGCGGACCCCCGTTTCAAGACCAACCCGCTGGTCACCGGAAAGCACCATGTCCGCTTCTATGCCGGCGCGCCGATGATCGTGGCAGGTGCCCGCATCGGCACGCTGTGCGTGCTCGACCGCGAGCCGCATGGTTTTCCATCCCGAACCGAGCTCGACCAGTTGAAGGCGCTCGCCGGCCTGGCCGCCAGCCTGTTCACCCTAAAGGACGCAACCCGCAGCGGCGCGATCGCCGAGGCCGCACTTGCGCGCGAGGAAAAACGACGCGCCATCGCACTCGATGCGGCCTCGCTCGCCAGCTGGGCATGGGATATCCGCACCGATGTCATCGAATGCGACACATTGATGTCGGAGCTGTTCAACCTGCCGCGCTCCAACCGGCTGCGCGCACGCGACATCCTCACCGCCATCGATCCGCGCGACGTCTACCAGACCGAAACCCGCTTTCGCGACGCC
>NZ_RZRR01001068.1:0-1655 GCF_003998555.1 Mesorhizobium sp. M7A.F.Ca.CA.002.09.1.1
TTCCTATTCCAACGTGCAGACGCTGAAACTGTTCTCGGCCGATGGCGACGACCGCTACATCAGGAACGGTTTCGACATCTATCTCGACGCATTGCGCCCGTTCACCCGCCGGCTGACCGGCGTGCGCATGGCGCTGACCACGCTGTCGGGCATCATGATCACGGCGATCGGCTGCTTTGCCGTCTATCTCTGGGTCGAGGGCTCGATCACCGTCGGCGCGGTCGCCTTCACCCTGTCGCTGGTGCTGCGGCTCAACATGCTGCTCGGCCGGCTGATGATGCAGCTCAACAGCATCTTGCGAAACCTCGGCGTGCTGGAGAATTCCAAGGCGCTGATCTCGCAGCCGCTCGGCCTCACCGATGCGCCCGACGCCAAGGAACTCGTCGTTGCGGGTGGCCGTATCGCGGTGAAGAACGTCGAGTTCCACTACGGCAAAGGTTTCGGCGTGCTGAACGGCATCGACCTTGTCGTCAGGCCAGGCGAGAAGGTAGGGCTGGTCGGACCGTCCGGCGCCGGCAAGACGACCCTCGCCAATCTGATCCTGCGCCTCTACGATCTCGAGAGCGGGTCGATCACCATCGATGGCCAGGATGTCGCCAAAGTTACGCAGAATTCGCTGCGCGCCAATATCGGCGTCGTCAGCCAGGACACGGCGCTGTTCCACCGTTCGCTGCGCGACAACATCAAGCTCGGCATGCCTGACGCGACCGATGCGGAGGTGATCGCGGCGGCGAAAAAGGCTGAGGCGCACGAGTTCATCCTGACCTTGCGCGACAACAGGGACCGCGCCGGCTACGAGGCGTTTGTCGGCGAGCGCGGCGTCAAGCTGTCGGGAGGCCAGCGCCAGCGCGTGGCGATCGCCCGCGTCTTCCTCAAGGATGCGCCGATCCTGATTCTCGATGAGGCGACCTCGGCACTCGATTCCGACATCGAGGCGGCGATCCAGGAGAATCTGACACGGCTGATGGAAAACAAGACGGTCATCGCCATCGCCCACCGGCTGTCGACGATCGCAGCACTCGATCGTCTGGTGGTGCTCGACGGCGGCCGCATTGTCGAGCAAGGCACGCATGACCAATTGGTGGCGCTCGACGGGCTCTATGCGCGGCTGTGGAAGCGGCAGTCCGGCGGTTTTCTCTATCACGAGGACAGCGTGCTCGAAGAGACGCGCCCGGCGGAGTAGCTCAATGGGTGGATCGACAGGCGCCATCCCAGAGGTCGGCTACGTGCTCAAGCGGTTTCGGCCGACCATGCCGGCCTTCGACACGCTGAAGGAAGAGAGCCGGCTGGAAGGCTACTGGATGCTGGTACGCCTTGCGGATGGCTGGGCAAGTGGCCGCAACAAGTTCCTGAAACGGGGGGAGGCGCTGTACGGAGCATGGTATGGAAGGGAACTCGCCGGCGTGTGCGGGTTGAACATCGATCCCTATTTCGAGGACAGGGGCCACGGCCGGGTCCGGCACCTGTTCGTCAGCGCGCGCCACCGTCGCGCCGGCCTTGGCCGGATGCTGGTCGAAACCGTTGTCGACAGGGCACGTCACCATTTCGCCATGCTGAACACCCGCGCGCCGCAAGAAGCTTTCCGTTTCTATGAACGGCTTGGCTTTCAGCGCGTGGCGGGCGAAGAGTTCGTCACACACCGCATGGTTTTCGGG
>NZ_RZRR01001069.1:0-1655 GCF_003998555.1 Mesorhizobium sp. M7A.F.Ca.CA.002.09.1.1
GCCGAAGAATTCGGGATAGTAGGGAGTCCGCTGGAAGTCGCCATTGCGGAGTGCCGACAGCGGCAACAGGAAATCCTGCCTTGTGCTGGCGAACCTCTGGAAGAAGGGATCCTGGCGATACAGTCGTGCATCGTAGTCGCGGTTCCAGCGATCGGGACCGGCATCGTCGATGGTCAGGGATGTGATGTCGCGACGGTAAAAGCCGACATAGGCGCGGTCGGAGCCAAGCAACTCGCTCGCCGCTGCCGTGAAGCGAGCCGACAATTCTTCGGGTGTCACGGCAACGGCCGCAGCGGCGACACCGCCGCTCCAGCGCCCAAACTGATCGAGGGAAAGGTTCGACTGCATTCCAATTCATACTAGGCATGATGCCGAAAAGTGTGAAGCGGTTTTCGGACGGCATCATGCTCCATCTGTTTGATTTAGAGCCGGATTCAGATTTCAGGTCGATCGACCTGAAATCATCCGGCTCTAGCGCAAGCCGTTGCAAGTTCAAATCAGCCATTTCCTTTGACTTCGACCCTCTCGGCCATACCTATGCGGGAGTCGTTGTCGCGGAGCCATCATGCCAGTCAAATTGAAACTGATCTGCCTTATCCTGCCGATGCTCGCCGTCCTGGCGCAGCCCGTCCTGGCTGAAACGGCGGAGCGGCCGGCGCCCTCGGGCGGCGTGCTATCCCTGCTGCCGCCGCCGCAGACCACCAACCATTCGATCACGCTGGCCGGGCGCAAGCTGGATTACCAGGCAAAGGCGGCGACCCTGTCGCTGCTATCGGGCAAGGGCGACGTCACGGCGGAGATCTTCTACGTCGCCTACACACTGGAGCCGCCGGCAAGCGGGGCCAAAGACCAGCAGCGGCCGATCACCTTCGTGTTCAACGGCGGCCCTGGAGCAGCGTCCGCCTATCTGCATATCGGCGCACTCGGTCCACGGATAATCGCGACGGGAGCCGACGGCGAATTCCTGCCGTCACCGCAAAGACTGATCGACAATCCGGACAGCTGGCTCGACATGACCGATCTCGTCTTCGTCGATCCGGTGGGAACAGGCTATAGCCGCGAGGCACCGGGGCAGGACACGCGCGATTTCTGGGGCGTAAACCAGGATGCCAGCTCGATAGGCGCCTTCATCCGGCTCTATCTCGCGCAGAACGGCCGCACCGGGTCGCCACTGTTCCTCGCCGGCGAAAGCTATGGCGGGTTCCGCGCAGCGCTGCTCGCCAGGACGTTGCAGGAAGATATCGGCATCAGTCCGAACGGCATCGTGCTGATCTCGCCGGCGCTGGAGTTCACGCTGGTGCAGCCCGACGAATTCGAGCCGCTGCATTGGGCGCTCGAACTGCCTTCACTGGCTGCGGTGCGCCTGCGCGCCGAAGGCGTCAGCGGCGACGCGTTGCGGGAGAAGCTGGCAGACGTCGAACATTATGCGATGGGCGATTACCTCACGGCAATCACCAGCGGACTGGAGCAAGGCAGGCGGCTGGCCAGCCAACGCGTGGCTGACATCACCGGCCTGCCGCTCGACCTGGTGCAGCGGAACTCCGCCCGCATCCCCACCGGCCTGTTCGCAAGGGAGTTCGCCCGCGCCAGCGGCAAGGTGCTCAGCCCCTATGACGCCACGATCGGCACGGCCGACATCGCGCCCGAGAGCGCCC
>NZ_RZRR01001070.1:0-1653 GCF_003998555.1 Mesorhizobium sp. M7A.F.Ca.CA.002.09.1.1
CATGTAGACGCCGCCGGTCACGTTGACGCCCTGGCCGGTCATGAAGCGGGCTTGATCCGAGCAGAGGAACACGACGACGTCGGCGACATCCTCCGGCAGCTCGAGCCGGCCGAGCGGCGTCTGCGCAATATAGTCGGCGACCACCCGTTCGGGCGTGACTTGCCGCAGATGCGCCTCCCACTCGACTTCGCGCGATTGCATGCCGGTCTTGACGAACCCCGGACAGACGGCATTAACGCGTATCCCCTTGGGCGCGAGCTCGCGGGCAAAGGCCTGCGTCCAGCCGAGCACGGCGAACTTGGATGCCGAATAATGCGCCAGGAGCGGCGCACCGACCTTCGCGGCAAGCGAGGCGGTGTTGACGATGCAGCCCGTGCCCTGCTTGACAAAATGCCGTCCAGCGATCTGATTTGCCAGGAATACACCGCGGGCATTGACCGAAAAGTTGAAGTCCCACTCTTCGTCGGTCAGATCGAGCGCGTGCTGCATGGTGGACACGCCGGCATTGGCGATCAGGATGTCGCAGCCGCCAAGCGCTTCCAGTACGGTGGAGAAGG
The DNA here is from genome assembly GCF_003998555.1 of Mesorhizobium sp. M7A.F.Ca.CA.002.09.1.1. Taxonomy (NCBI): domain Bacteria; kingdom Pseudomonadati; phylum Pseudomonadota; class Alphaproteobacteria; order Hyphomicrobiales; family Phyllobacteriaceae; genus Mesorhizobium; species Mesorhizobium sp. M7A.F.Ca.CA.002.09.1.1. The sequence goes on from NZ_RZRR01001070.1 coordinate 558, forward strand.
CCGCCTCGACGGAATCGCGGCGGCGGACATCGACCGTGACGGCGGCGGCACCGCCACCAATTTCCTCAGCCGCCTGACGTGCCGCCTTGGGATCCAGATCGCCGATCGCCACGGCGACGCCCTGCCGCGTCAGGGCGGTCGCGATCGCCCGGCCGATCCCCGCGCCACCGCCCGTCACGAAGGCTCGCTTGCCCGCGAGTTCGGCAAGCACGGGAGGCGTGACGGAGACAGCCGGCATGGTCGTATTCTCTCTGCTTGATGGCGGAACGCATTTTGTTGATATCGAGATGCATACCAATAAAATCGAACACTGCAAACATATTTTTGTTTGAAAATGTTTGATCATGCGGTAGTGTGAAGATCAGCAGACCGCTTCGTCGGCGGCTTACCCACCGGATACATCGATGGCAGACGACACCACCCTTCCTGAGACATCGCCGCATGGCGCACCGCGCGACGCCGATCGTCAGCGCCTTCTCGCGCACGACCGGCAGGCACGCATCCTGGCTTTGCTGCGCCGGACGGGGTCGCTCACCGTCGCCGCGGCAGCGGCCGAACTTGCCGTTTCCGACATGACGATCCGCCGCGATCTCGTCGAACTGGAACGCGAGGGTAGGCTGGTCCGAATCCAGGGCGGCGCGATCGAGGCCGACAACCCGCCGCTGGTCGCCATGGACAGCGAAGAGCCGAGTTTCGATTCGCGCTTGCGCCAGCGCCGCGACCCGAAGGCCGCGATTGCCGCGGCCGCGGCCGCGCTGGTTTCGGGATACCGCACGATCGCTTTGGATGTCGGCACCACCACCTATCTGATGGCCGAGCACCTCAGGGACCTTCCGCACGCCAAGGTGTTCACCAACAGCCTCAGGATCGCGGCGGCGCTGAATGGCGGTGTGCCCGAAGTCTATGTTGCCGGCGGCCGCGTACGGGCCGACGAGATGTCGACCGGCGGGCCTGCGGCCATCGCCCAGTTCGAGGCGCTGTGGTTCGATGTCGCCGTGATCGGCGTCTCCGGTATCACAGCGGACGGCCTCTTCGATTATTCCTTCGATGATACCGATATGAAGCGCGCCTATCTGAGGCGGTCAGGCACCAAGAT
>NZ_RZRR01000106.1:0-9544 GCF_003998555.1 Mesorhizobium sp. M7A.F.Ca.CA.002.09.1.1
CCGATTCCGCACCCGTCGCCGACGAATCCGCCGCCGTCGAATTGGCGTGGAAATACTTGATGCCGCCGACATTGATGTTGTTGACGACGGCGCCAATGGCGTCGACGGCCTGATTGGTGGCGAAGAGCTGCGAGCCGTTGATCGCGTCGGTCGAGAGCGCGCTGATCCGCCCCGCCGCCAGATTGGTGATGGTGCGCTCCGCACCGGGCGCGCCGATGCTGACCGTCGAGGTCGGGTTGGTGCCCTGGAAGGCGTAGGTCGTGCCGTTGACCACCCCACTGGCCGTGCCGACCGCCGTCGCGGTCACCGAGCCAGAGCCGAGCGCGACATCGCCGGAACTCGCTGCTGCCGAGGCGCCATTGCCGAGCGCGACATTGCCCGCGAGGCCGGCCGCACCGGCGGTCGAGCCGTTGCCCAGCGCCACGGAGCCTTGTCCGATCGCCTTGTTGTTGTTGCCGATGGCGACAGCACCGTTGGCCTGGTTGGCGGCGGTGGCGGTCGCGGTGCCGTCGCTGTTGGCGATGTTGTTGGCGCCGCCGGTGAAGGCGCCGGTGCCGCTGGCATAGCTGGGATCGCCGATGGAGACCGCGCCGTTGCCAAAGGCGGTGTTGCCGGACCCGATCGAGACCGCCTTGCCGCCGGTCGCCACCGCATTGGTGCCCATGGCCACCGCCTCGGCGGAATCGGCCTTGGCGCTCGTGCCCATGGCGATGGCGTCCTGCGCGCTCGCATTGGCCGACTTACCAACCGCGGTGCTGTTTATGCCGCTCGCCGTGGCGCCCAAGCCTAGCGCGCTCGCGCTCGCTGCGGTCGCGGTGGCGTTGTTGCCGAGCGCGGTCGCCGAGACGTCCGTGGCCTGGGCTCCCGAGCCCGCCGCGACCGAGCCTACTCCACTCGACACGGCCGAATTGCCCAGGGCCAATGCGAAATTGCCCGAAGCCGTGGCGACGTTGCCGAACGCCGCCGAGTTTGACGCCGATGCATTTGCCTGGGGACCGACGGCGGCGGCATTGAGGCCGGCGGCTTGGGCCTGGAAGCCCACGGCTGTCGAACTGGTACCACTCGCAACCGAGGAAGCGCCCATTGCGGTAGCGAAACCGCCGGAAGAGACCGCATTGGTGCCGATCGCGATGCTGTTGGGCAAGGCCGTGTTGGCCTGAACGCCCGCCTGCGCGCCTAGGCCGAGCGCGATAGACTGGTTGCCCCAGGCGCCGGCGTTCCTACCCATCGCCGTGGCGCTCGTGCCCGTCGACTGGCTTTGGCGCCCGATCGCAATGCTGTCAACCTGAGACGCCAGCACGTCCGTGCCGATGGCGACGGCGCTCTCTTGAAGGGCGCCCTTTCCCGCTGCGGTTCGGTTGCCAAGATTGATGGCGTTGATCGCGGTCGAGGTCGCCTGGAAGCCGATGGCGATAGAGTTCTGCTGGCTTGCGACGGCGCTATTCCCTTGGGCAAGCGCATCCAGCCCGGACGCTGTCGCCCCAAACCCGAGCGCGGTGGCGCGCAGCCCGGTCGCCCGGGTAACATAGCCGATCGCCGTCGAGTTCGTTCCGTCGGCGCGCGCGTTCAGGCCAAAGGCGGCCGAGCCTGCGGCTGCGACCGAGTTGACGCCAATGGAGCTTGCTCCGTCTCCGACAGCCTGGGCGTTCCCGCCTATCGCGAGGGCGTTGACGCCGTTCGCGCCGGAGATGACACCTATGCCTATGGCATTGAGGCCATTGACACCCATCGCATAGCCGATGGCGATCGTGCCGTCGCCCGTTGCACTGTTGGAGATGCCCAACGCCACGCTGTTATTGCCATTTGAGGTGGCACCATTACCGATGGCGACGGCGTTGCCGCCTGTCGCGGACCCGCCGCCGGCCTGATATTGCGCCTGAGCTGGCGTCGCAGCCATGCCGATCGCGAAGGCGCCCAGCATCGCGGCCGCCGCCGACATCCCGCCGACGCCCAGCGTCCCCAGCCCCAGGCGCTTGCGCCCCATGCCAAGCACGCTATGAGCCATGCGCAGCACCGCCATCAAGCGGCGGCGAACCGAGCGGGAGCGAGGATCGCCATTCGCGATCCAGTGCCCGGCGAAATGCGCCGCGCGATGCTGAACTAGAAGCGAGCCGTTCGAAATCTGATTGTCGGTCATGGTCCCTCTCCGCTGGCCGGCACGAAATGTCTGACAATTCCGCTCTATCGCAGGAAGACATGATTCCTGCCCGCGGTATTTCACGAAATTGCTGTCTTGTGAGAAAAGATCGGAGCAAACCGGCAGAGGTTAACAGCTCGTTACCTTAGAGACTGCTTTAAAACTAGGCAAACAAGCAATTCCATGAGCGCCGTCTCATCTAACCTTGGCGTTAAGCTTGCCCACCCGTAGCTGCAGCGGCGTCACCTGCCGGTATTTCTTCATGGCGGTGGTAAAATGGCTCTGGCTCGAAAATCCGCAGGAATGAGCGATGTCCGTGATGGTCATGCGGCTGTCGGCAAGCAGCCTTTCAGCGAGGTCCAGCCGCAAATCGAGAACATATTGATGCGGCGGCACCCCGAACGTCCTCGAGAAAGCCCGCATGAAGTGATAGGGTGAAAGACCGCAAACCGCGGCCATCTCGGCAAGCGCCAGCTTGCGCGTGAAGTTCTCGTTCAGGAATTCCTGCACGCGGCGCGTGCTGCGAACCGAAAGCCCGCCTTTCGCGTTGAGCGTCGGTTGTCGCGAATTGGGTCCGGAAACCGGTCCGGGGACACCATCCTCACCCGGCATTTTTCGGCCTCCTGATTCGTCCCAGATGAGGTTCAACCCTAGGCTTCCTTCCGCGTTCCCCTGAAAAACAAATCGTGATTGATCGAAGCTGACCGGCGTAGCCAACCCCATTCATGAGAGCGTTCCGGCCGGACGGCGTACAACGCGCGGACTGCATGACATTCCAGACGATTCCTGCGGAGCTTGGGGCGGATTTGCAGCAAGATGTATTCTGGAAAACGCCGCAAGGCGCCTGTTGCGGCCTGGGTGGGTGCGCAGCAGATCGGCCGGGTCGACCGTGCCGAAAGCAGGCGGATCGAGTTCGGCGAGATCGAATTCATGCACGGCCAATTGCGCCAGCGCTTCGGGAGCGATGGAAACGACGGCGTTCTCCCGGGTCAGGGACCAGGCCGGCTTGCTGTCCACACCCGCCGGATTGACGACGCGACATCCGGTCGGCGTATCGTACCGCGTGATCCGGTCGCTGCCGAGCAAGGCTCTCGATCGGCGTGCGGGCCGCAGCGCAATTCCAGTGGAATGCTCTTTGGCCGGGAATGTCTGCGAGACGGGATCGCGGGCTGAGTCTATGACACTCCGCGCCGCGGTGGCCCTCCAGGGGCCTGCGCTTTCAGGGATTATGTCCAGGACATATCGAGCTGTCCGTTCTCGATTGACGCCCTGGGAATTGCCGCCTTCCCGAGCATCGTCCGTATTTTCCATTGCCTGGCCTCAGCCGCTTGTCTGTCGCCTGAAATCCCCCTTAGCCCGACCCGGATCCAACGTAACGCACATGCTGTGGATAGTGAATAACATCCGTACGCAAACAAAAAATTTTGTTCGGGATAAAAGCCCCTCGGGGCGAGGAACCCAGGCCTTTAGGTCGCGACTACGGGTCAACAGGTTCCTCTGGACCCTTCGGCGCATTGGCTGACGGAGCATCAAACGAAAAACCCGCCTGCTCGGCGGGTCACTGGCGCAAATCAGCACCATGCACGAATATATACCTTAGCTGAGATCACCGCGTCAAGAAAAAATTCCTACCGCGAAAAGCTGCCGACGCAAAGCCGCGACACCGCCAGCAATGCAGAGCTACCAGATTGGCTACCGGTCATTGCAGATCGTCGCGACGATTCTCATACAAATCCCATGCAAGTTCGACAAACCCCAGAAGAACGTCCTCCTCGCTCCATCCGGCAGCGACGGCCGCCTGGACGATCTCGCGGACGAGAGGCAGCAATTGGCGTTGGCATTCTGCCGACGTGTCGGCAACTATGTCATCGCCGGGAGGTTCATCGAAGTTGAATTTCATCGTTAGGCGCCCCCCTCGCCATCAATCAAAGTGTTCATATCATTAAGTTCATTCATCCTGATATACAATAGAGGTCGCACCAAAGCATAAGAGGCTTCGGAGGCTCTGAGCAGAACAGGATGATGCCAGGCTCTATGCTTCCGCTAGGTCAGGTTTGTCCTTCTGAACAGGGTCCGTTGGGAAGCTTCTACCCATCAATCTCTGCGGCTGGTCGAAACCTTCGGCCAGGGCCGCATGCCACCATCCGGCGAATGCGCGGCAGGACCGGCCGCATTGCCTTCTGCAACCGCTCGCTGGATAGTCTCGGCATGTTGGCGACCCTGGCGACTCACTGGCCGCAAATTCTGGCGATCATCTCCGTGGTGATGGCGACGGTCGGCATCGTCCATGCCGTCATGACCAAGGAAGATGTGCGCGCCGCCACCGGCTGGGTCGGCGTGATGGTGCTGTCCCCGATCCTCGGCGTGCTGATCTACGCCGTCGCCGGCATCAATCGCATCCGCCGTGCCACGATCACCGCCCAGCGCCCGTTTGCCGACGGCGTGGTGTCCGCCAAGCATGAGCGCGACGTCGCTGTCGAAGAGGCCCTGATCGTCGAGCGATACGGGCAACGGTTCACGGGCTTGCGGACACTCGGCGACAGGGTGGCGCGGCGCGCGCTCAACCCTGGAAACGCAATCGATGTGCTGGAGACCGGCGACGAGGCCTATGCCGCCATGTGCGCGGCGATCGACGGCGCCGAGCGCAGCGTCCTGCTCGAGACCTATATTTTCGACAATGACGCCGTCGGCCTGCTCTTCGTCGAGGCGCTGGCCGGCGCCGTCCGGCGCGGCGTCACCGTCCGCGTGCTGATCGATGCCGTCGGCGCCCGCTACTCGGTGCCGAGCATCCTGGGGCATTTGCGCGAGGCCAACATCCCCGCCGACGTCTTCAACGGCAACATCGTCATGGGCCTGCGCCTGCCCTACGCCAATCTGAGGACCCACCGGAAGATCCTGGTGGTGGACGGCATCGCCGCCTTCACCGGCGGCATGAACATCCGCAAAGGCTTCTCCGCCGAATTCGCCGGCTCCAACAGCGCCAGGGACACACATTTCCGGGTGACCGGCCCGATCGTCGCCGACCTCTTTTCGGTCGCCGCCGAAGACTGGCGCTTCGCCACCAACGAGGCGCTGAAGGGCGACGCCTGGCGCATTGCCCCGCTGTCGCCGTCGCCAGGCGCACCGATGATGGTGCGGGCGGTCGCTTCCGGCCCGGATGCCAGCAACGAGACCAACCACAAGCTGCTGATCGGTGCGTTCTCGGTCGCCCGCAAGTCCATACGCGTGATGTCGCCCTATTTCCTGCCGGATCGGGAACTGATCAGCGCCCTGATCACCGCCGGCAGGCGCGGGGTCGAGATAGACATCGTGGTGCCGGCGGTGAACAATCTTTTCCTCGTCGACCGCGCGATGATGGCGCAGTTCGATCAGGTGCTCAAACACTATTGCCGTGTCTGGCGAACCGAGGGACCATTCGACCATTCGAAGCTGCTTTCGATCGACGGCGTGTGGGCCTATGTCGGATCTTCCAATCTTGACGCCCGATCGCTGCGGCTCAATTTCGAGATCGACTTGGAGGTGCTCGATGCCGGCTTTGCCAGCGAGATCGAGGCGCGGATCGGGTCGGCGATTGCCTCCGCCGTGCCGGTAACGCTGGAAGCCTTGCGAGCCCGGCCGTTCCTAATCAGGCTGTTCGACCGGGCATTGTGGCTCGGTTCACCCTATCTCTAAGGCGGAGGTGCGCTTGAGGAACTCGTCTGTCATGGAACATACGCCGAAATTGCCTATTTTGACTGTATCCGGCTTCTGAATTGAAGCCAGCGAGAACGAGCAGCACAGATGCACAGAATTGGACGCAGCCTCCCGGCAAGCATGCTTCTGTCCCTTCGTGACCGCCGGATGCAGAAAGCTAACGCCGCCGCACTCAAGACGACAGCCACCACCGGCACGCTGGTTGCCTCCTACAATGTCCATAAATGCATCGGCGTCGACAGGAAGTTCGATCCGGACCGGACCATCCGCGTCATCCGCGAAATCGATCCGGATGTCATTGCCCTGCAGGAAGCCGACAACCGCTTCGGCGACCGTGATGGTCTTCTCGACCTGCCCCGGCTCGAACGGGAAACCGGACTGGTTCCGGTGCCGATTTCCGCCACCGGCAAGGGCCATGGCTGGCATGGCAACGTCTTGCTGTTCAAGAAGGGCGTCGTTCGCGACGTGCACCAGATCAAGCTTCCGGGGCTGGAGCCGCGCGGCGCGGTGGTGGCGGAGATCGACCTCGATGGAAGCCGGACGCTGCGCATCATCGCCGCCCATCTTGGCCTGCTGCGCCGCTCCCGCTCCCAGCAGGCGCGCGTCGTGCTCGACCTGATGAACAGCCCGGACGAAAGACCGACCCTGCTGCTCGGCGACCTCAACGAATGGCGGCTTGGCAACCGCTCCGCTCTCAACACGCTGCATGCGACGTTCGGCCCGCAGCCGCCGGCGGTCCCCACCTTCCCGTCGAACCTGCCGCTGCTGGCGCTCGACCGGATCATGGCCAACCGGCATGGCATGATTGCCGCCATCGACGCGCATGACACGCCGCTTTCACGCGTTGCCTCCGACCACCTGCCGCTGACAGCTTTCGTGCGCCTGGAGCGGGTGGACGATAACGCCTTGATGTCTCCCGCGTCGCAAAGAGTGTAAAATTAGTCGGAACGCCCAGTTCTTCCGCGAGTTACCATGTCTTGAACGTGTAGGAGGACGAGATGAAGAAGTTGATTCTGGCTTCCCTGTTGGCATTGGCCGCGACAGCGGCGATCACTGCGCCGACGCGAGCGGCAAGCGTGACCATCCAGTCCGACGACGATCGATATTTGCCGGACGACGATTCCGACAGTGGGATCGTTATTCGCCGTCACCACCGGGATCGCTATTACGACAATCAGTATGATGGCGACCGGAACGTTCAGTATGACGATGGCGAATACCGGTACGGCGAATATCGCCGCCACCACAGGCATCATCGCTGCCATATCGAACTGGTCAAGCACTGGCGCCACCACCACAGGGTGATCGAAGAGGTTCGCGTCTGCGGCTGATCCCGATCCGTACCAACCAGCCGGCGAAAGCCGGCCGGTTGGTCGCGTATTGGGGGGCGAGAGATGCCGCCATGGACCAGTTGGAAACGCCTTGCAGACGACTGACGCGCGGCGCGGTTCGCGCAGCTGGATTACCTGGCTGATCTTGTCGCGATTGCGCTTGGCCCGGTAACTCACTCTCCACCATCCTCGTCAAGCCGCAGATCACCGGCGCGCTTCCCAGGGCATGGCAATCGGCTAGCCGATCCCACCATGGACCGGTCGTTGCCCGACCCGTGTTCGGGTTGGGCTTGCTCTTCGCATTTGGTGCCTCTGGACACAGCCGTGGAAGGCTGAAAAATGTGGAGCGCAACTCGGCTTTTGGAGTTGAACCGGAACACCAGGAGGATGGCGCTGAAATTGGAAGATATTGCCGGCCATCCGGCGTTGCATCGCTACGTTCAGGAACAGTCCCTGGCGCTGATCCGAATCTATGAGGAGAGCCCTCGCCTGGCTTCCATTTTCGCCACGCAGCAGCGTTGGCTAATGGGTCATGTCGGCCTCGCCATGCATTTCAGGCGCGATCCGCACGACCGCCGCAAGGAACTGACGGTATCGCGGTTCATCGAGTTCGTGCACCAGCATGCGGTCGCCAGCCGCAACACGGCGGACGCTTTCATCAAGGAGATGCTGCACTACCACATCGCCGAGTATGTGTCGGGTGGCGACGGCCGTACGCACCCTTTGCAGCCGACGGCGGCAACCGTGCAGACCTTTACCGGCTGGGTCCTTGCCCATCTGCGGACGCTGGATCGCCTCGACGGCGCTGACCGCTTGGCCAGGTTCCTCGAACACCCCGAGATGGTTGCCGGGCTGCAGCCTCTGGTGGCGGACGGCCTGCTTGCCTCCAAGCCGGTGCGCGAACCCAACCAGACCTTTTCGCTGTTCATCTGGCTCAACAATGGCGGCATCGTCATGGACTGGCTGATGTCGGGCATCGACCCCGATCACGCCGGCCTGGACCAGATTCCGACCAGCGTGGTTTCGATCGGAGATTTCGCCAAATGGCTCAAGCTCTCGCGGACCCATCTGGCCCGCAAGCTGCGCGCTGCCGAGAATCTCGGCAGCATCGGCTGGCTCGGCCAGCGCGGCCATTCGGTGATGTGGGTGTCGAATACATTCTACCAGGAATACATGACAGTCCAGGCGGCCAAACTGGCCATCGTCGACACCGCTTTCAATGCCTGTTTTCCGCCGGCTGGAAGCTGATCGGTGCGGCATCCCCGTAACGGGGATGCCTTTCAATGCGGGCGATCAAAATCCCGAAGTTCTCAGTCGATGTCGAACGACACGCCCTGGGCGAGCGGCAGCGCCTTGGAATAGTTCACCGTGTTGGTGGCGCGCCGCATATAGGCCTTCCATGCGTCGGAGCCGCTCTCGCGGCCGCCGCCGGTTTCCTTTTCGCCGCAAAAGGCACCGCCGATCTCGGCGCCCGACGTACCGATGTTGACATTGGCAATGCCGCAATCCGATCCGTCGACACCCAGGAAACGCTCGGATTCCTGCAGGTCGCGGGTGAAGATCGACGACGACAGGCCTGCGCCCACGGCATTGTGCTCGTCGAGCACGGCGTCGAAATCCGAATATTTCATCACATAGAGGATCGGCGCGAAGGTCTCTTCCGTGACAGGGGCCACCTGCTTGGGCATCTCGACCAGCGCCGGGTGCACGTAATAGGCATCCGGGTGCCCGTTCTCGACCCGCGTGCCGCCGGTCACCTTGCCGCCATGGGCGGCGGCTTCCTTCAGCGCCTTCTGCATGGCCTCGTATGCCGCCTTGTCGATCAGTGGCCCGACCAGCGAGGAGGTCTCCAGCGGATTGCCGACAGACACACTCTCGTAAGCCTTCTTGAGGCGCGGAACCAGGGCGTCGTAGACGCTGTCATGCACGAACAGGCGCCGCAGCGTCGTGCAGCGCTGGCCGGCCGTGCCCATCGCTCCAAAGGCAATCGCGCGCAGCGCCATGTCGAGATCGGCGCTCGGGCAGACGATGCCGGCATTGTTGCCACCGAGTTCGAGCACTGCGCGGGCAAAGCGCTTGGCCAGCCGCGGGCCGACGTCGCGGCCCATGCGGGTCGAGCCGGTCGCCGAAACCAACGGCACTTTGGGGTGATCGACCAGGATCTCGCCGACGGCGCGGTCGCCGATCAGCACCGGCGCCAGGCCATCAGGTGCGTCCGCGCCGAAGCGCTTGACCGCACGCTTGAAGATGGCCTCGCAGGCAAGTGCGGTCAGCGGCGTCTTTTCCGACGGCTTCCACACCACCGCGTCGCCGCAGACCAGCGCCAGGGCGGCATTCCAGGACCACACCGCGACCGGGAAATTGAAGGCGGAAATGACGCCGA
>NZ_RZRR01001071.1:0-1650 GCF_003998555.1 Mesorhizobium sp. M7A.F.Ca.CA.002.09.1.1
AGGCGGCCGGGTTTACCGATCCGGTGCTGGTGGCGGCCAATGACGGCGTCGGCACCAAGCTCAAGATCGCCATCGATGCCGGCAAGCACGACACGATCGGCATCGACCTCGTCGCCATGTGCGTCAACGACATCGTCGTGCAAGGTGCCGAACCGCTGTTCTTCCTCGACTATTTCGCCACCGGCAAGCTCGATCCCGACCAGGGTGCCGCGATCGTCGGCGGCATTGCCGAGGGCTGCCGCCAGGCCGGCTGCGCGCTGATCGGCGGCGAGACCGCCGAGATGCCCGGCATGTATCACGGCAACGACTACGACCTCGCCGGCTTTGCGGTGGGTGCCGCCGAACGCGGCCAATTGCTGCCCACCGATGACATTGTCGAAGGCGACGTGCTGCTGGGCCTGGCTTCCTCCGGCCTGCACTCGAACGGCTATTCGCTGGTGCGCCGCATCGTCGCCGTCAGCGGTCTGTCGTGGAGCGATCCGGCACCGTTCAACGACGAGGCCACTCTGGCCGAAGCACTGCTCGAGCCGACCCGCATCTACGTCAAGTCGATTCTCAAGGCGATCCGCAACACGCATGGTATCAAGGCGCTCGCCCACATCACCGGCGGCGGCTTCCCGGAAAACATTCCACGCGTGCTGCCCAAGGATTTTTCGGCCGAGCTCGACCTCGAGGCGATCGACGTTCCTCCCGTGTTTTCGTGGCTGGCCAAGACCGGCGGCGTGGCGCCGGAAGAAATGATGCGCACCTTCAATTGCGGCATCGGCATGATCCTGGCGGTCGCGTCCGGCCAGGCAGCGCAGGTCGCGGCCGTGCTACAGGAAGCCGGCGAGACGGTGACGCCGATCGGCCGCATCGTGCCGCGCCGCGACGCAGGCGTCATCTATCGGGGTTCGATCGGCCTATGAGCGCGCAGAGGAAACGCACCGTTGTCCTGATCTCGGGACGCGGCTCCAACATGACCGCGCTGATTGCCGCGGCCAGCGACCCGTCGTTCCCGGCCGAGATCGTCGGTGTCATTTCCGATAAGGCGGATGCCGCCGGGCTCGGCATCGCCAGGGCGCGCGGCATCGCCACGCAGGTCGTCTCACGTGCCGACCACGGCAGCAAGCAGGCGCATGACGCCGCCATCGACGCGGCCCTTACCGCCTTCAACGCCGAGATCGTGGCGCTGGCCGGCTATATGCGCATCCTCAGCCCCGGCTTCGTCCAGAAATGGCAGGGCCGCATGATCAATATCCACCCTGCCCTGCTGCCGGCCTTCAAGGGGCTCGACACCCATGCGCGCGCGCTGGCCGCCGGCATCCGCATCCATGGCTGCACCGTGCACTTCGTCACCTCCGAGATGGATGACGGCCCGATCATCGCACAGGCAGCCGTGCCGGTGATGGTCGGCGACACCGCCGATACATTGGCAGCCCGCGTGCTGAAGACCGAACACCGGCTCTATCCGCTGGCGCTGGGGCTGGTCGCCGAAGGCAAGGCGCGCATGGAGTCCGGCCGCACCGTGCTTGCCCACTTTGCCGACGATGCCGACAACGGCACCTCGGTGGTGATGGCCCCGGATCCGCTGCGCGAGGAAGCCGACCTCGAGCATCTGGCGCGCATCACGCCTTGAGCTTAGAGCGGCGATGAAACAGCTTCTCCTGC
>NZ_RZRR01001072.1:0-1650 GCF_003998555.1 Mesorhizobium sp. M7A.F.Ca.CA.002.09.1.1
ATCTGGTACGGCTTGCCGCCGCTGATGGGGTTCGTCCTGTTCGTGGTGCTCATGCCGCTATTGCCGGTGCTGACGCTGCGTTTCAAGCGCAAGCGCCGGCTGAAGCGGTTCGGCATGCAGTTGCCGGAGGCGCTGGAACTGATCACGCGTGGCCTGAAGGCCGGCCACCCGGTGCCGGTGGCGATCGCCATGGTGGCGCGCGAGATGCCCGACCCGATCGGCAGCGAGTTCGGCGTCATCGCCGACGAAGTGACCTACGGATCCGATCTGGTTTCGGCGTTGAACTCGCTGTTCGACCGGGTCGGCCAGGAGGATCTGCCGTTGTTCGTCACCGCCGTCTCGATCCAGACCAGTTCGGGCGGCAATCTGCGCGAGATCCTCGACGGCCTGGCGACGACGATTCGCGAGCGTGGCAAGCTGCGCCGCAAGGTGCGCGCCATTGCGACAGAAGGCCGGATGTCGGCCTACATTCTGACGGCCGTGCCGGCGTTGCTGTTTGCCGCCATCATGGCACTGATGCCGGGCTTCTACAGCGACGTCTGGGGCGAGCCGAAGACCTGGTATCTGCTTGGCGCGTCGATCACCTGGCTGATGCTGGGCAATCTGATGATGTTCAAGATGTCGAATTTCAAGTTCTGACATGCAGGGCTTCATCGAATTCCTCGCCTCGCTTGCGCCGACCTCATTGATGCCGGTGGCCATACTGCTGCTGGCGGTGGGTGCTGCCGCTGTTGCCTGGCCTGTTGTCATGGCGAAGGGCGATCGCAACGAGGTCATGCGCCGGCTCAGGGTCGACAACGGTCCCGTGGCCGCCAAACCGGAGCCGGTGCAAAAGAAGAATACCGGCATCGTGCGCGAGAAGGCGGTGAAGCGGGCGCAGGAATTCTACGCCAGGAGCGATCCGGAAAATGTCGCGCGGCTGCGCATGAAGCTTATCCAGGCGGGCTACATGGAGCCGCGCGCTGTCGGTACGTTCTTCCTGATCCGGTTCACCGCGATGATCGGCACGGCAATCGGTGTGTTTGTGCTCAACCGCTGGATGGCCAGTCCGGACGCAACGATGGCCAGCCGCTGGACATTCGTCATCCTGTCGGGCGCGGCCGGTTATTTCCTGCCCGGCCTGATGCTGAGCCAGAAAGTGCGGGAACGCAGGCGTGAGTACCGCAACGGGTTTCCCGATTTCATGGACCTGATGATTGTCTGCTCGGATGCCGGCATGAGCATGGAGGCAGGCATAGAGCGCGTCTCCAAGGAACTCGCCAAGACTTATCCCGCGCTCAGCCAGAACCTGCAGCTGGTGTCGCTGGAGCTGAGGGCCGGGCGCAGCCTCGACGATGCGCTGAAGGCGCTCGCCGATCGCCTCAGCCTGGACGAGGTGCGTTCCTTCGCCACGCTGCTGCAGCAGTCCAAGGAACTCGGCACCAGCCTGTCGGGGGCGCTGCGCGTCTTCTCCGACGACATGCGCCATAAGCGTATGTCGTTGGCCGAGGAAAAGGCGCACGCTCTGCCTGCCAAGATGTCGGTGCCCGTGGTTGTGTGCATCCTGCCGGTGGTGCTGATGATCGCGGCCATTCCAGTCATCGTCAAAATGACGGCGCACTAGCGAGCGCTCCACAAAAGCCCTAGCAAGGGGCTGACAAACCATTGTTC
>NZ_RZRR01001073.1:0-1646 GCF_003998555.1 Mesorhizobium sp. M7A.F.Ca.CA.002.09.1.1
GGAATAAATATTTCATCATCTGTATATTTTGGTTCTTTCGTTCCGGAATATCTGTTTCAAACAGAGGGTTTGACGTTCCAGCCAACGGCAAGCGTCACCCGGAATAGAAACGACATCAGGGAGAGATTCCCCGGGGAGATCGGGGATTCCGGATAAATCGGTGAAACCGGACACCAATATGTGGAGGAGAAACACAATGAAGAAATTGATTTTAGGCGTCGCCTTCGCGGCGCTGATGAGTTCATCCGCCCTGGCCGCCAAGGTTGGCGTGTCGATGGCCAAGTTCGACGACAACTTCCTGACCGTGCTGCGCAACGGCATGATCGAGCAGGCCAAGGGTATGAGCGGCGTCGAGCTGCAGGTCGAGGACGCGCAGAACGACGTTGCCAAGCAGCTTGACCAGATCAAGAACTTCGCCGCTTCGGGCGTCGACGCCATCATCGTCAACCCGGTCGACACTTCGGCCACGCAGGCGATGTCGGATGCCGCCGCCGCAGCCAAGATCCCGCTGGTCTATGTCAACCGCGAGCCGGTCAACGTCGACACGCTGCCCGACAACCAGGCCTTCGTCGCCTCGAACGAAGCCGATTCCGGCACGCTCGAGACCAAGGAAGTCTGCCGCCTGTTCAAGGAAGCCGGCAAGAAGGAAGCCAATGTCTATGTGATCATGGGCGAGCTTTCCAACCAGGCCGCCGTGCAGCGCACCAAGGACATCGACGATGTGATCGCGACGCCGGATTGCAGCTTCATCAAGATCATCGACAAGCAGACGTCGAACTGGAACCGCGACGAGGCGCAGAACCTGATGACCAACTGGCTTTCGACCGGCAAGCCGTTCGATGGCGTCATCGCCAACAATGACGAAAGCGCCATCGGCGCCATCCAGGCGATGAAGGCCGGCAACATCGACATGAAGGCGGTTGTCGTCGGCGGCGTCGATGCCACCCAGGACGCGCTGGCGGCCATGCAGGCGGGCGACCTCGACGTAACTGTGTTCCAGGACGCGGCCGGCCAGGGCGCCGGCGCTCTCGATGCGGCGCTCAAGCTCTCCAAGGGCGAGAAGGTCGAGCACAAGGTCTACGTGCCCTTCCAGCTGGTGACGCCAGCCAACATCGACAAGTTCCTGAAGAAGAACTGAGCCGCCAGCGGTTCGATACGGAGCGGCGCTCTCGATCAAGACAGCGCCGCTCCCTCTCTCCCTCAGCGCCGGCACGGCGCGAGGGCGACCGCGGCTGATGGAGGACAGAATACGTGGCACAGACATCTCATGGCGTCGGCGGCGTCGGTTATGATGCGAAGAAGCGCACATGGCCGGCCGAGTTCAATGTTTTCCTGGCCCTGGTCATTCTCGTCGTCATCTTCGAACTGATCGGCCGCATCTTTCTCGGCGACAGCTTCCTGTTCAACACACGCAGCGATGTCGGCGGCATCTTCAACGAAGCGCGCCTGCAGATCATCATCCTGCAGGTGTCGATCGTCGGCATCATCGCCATCGGCGTGACACAGGTCATCATCACCGGCGGCATCGACCTGTCCTCGGGCTCGATCGTCGGCGCGACCGCCATGATCGCCATGAGCTTCGCCCAGGTGGCGACGGTCAACGGCAACCCCAATCCCAAGGCGATGTTCCTGGCGCAGGGCTGGAC
>NZ_RZRR01001074.1:0-1641 GCF_003998555.1 Mesorhizobium sp. M7A.F.Ca.CA.002.09.1.1
GCCGTTGCGTAGGATGCGCGAATGGCCGCGCACTTCTTCGGGCAGGTCACCGATCAGCAGTTCCGGACCAATCGAGCAGGAGCGCAGCTTGGAATGGGCGAGATAAAGGTAGTTCTCGCCCTCCGTCACGTGGTCGGAATATTCGTTTCCGAGCGCATAGCCGATGCGATAGGGATGGCCATCGGGTCCATTGACATAAAGCCCGACGATCTCGGCTTCCTCTGCACCGGCTTTCGCGAATGCCGGCATCGGCAGCGGTGCGCCGGGCGGGACAACGCAGGTGCCGACGCCCTTGAAGAACCACTCTGGCTGAATCCCGATCTTGCCGGAGCCAGGCTTGCCGCCCTCCAGCCCCATGCGGAAGATTTTCAAGGAATCGGATTCGTCGGCACCTTCGCCATGGGTCAGAACATGCATCTGGTTGCGCGCGGCGGCACTTCCGGTGTGGGTGAGGCCGGTGCCGGTGACCAGGAAGCGCGCCGGTTCGGGATGGTCGACCGGAGCGAGCACCTGCCCATCGCGCAACAGTTGGTCGTAGTCGATTTTCGCCGTGCCGGTCCGCTTCTCGACCAGCGCTGCGATCGACGTGCCCTGGGCAATTGCCGCTTCGGCCAGTTCCAGCACGCTGCTGGTCTTTTCGAGCGGGTGCAGATGATTGCCGTCATCGCAGACGCGGCCCACCCGTCTGCTGCCGTCGGCCATTCTGAACTGAACAAGACGCATGAACTAACCTTCTTCCTTTGAAACCGTACGGATCACACCCAGCCCGCATCGACGATGAACTGCTGGCTCGTGCACATGCGGCTGTCGTCGGCGGCGAGGAACAGCGCCATGCGCGCGATATCGGAGGGTTGCAGCCGGTCGGGCAGGCACTGCCTTTCCGCGATCTGGCGTTCGCCGGCCGGGTCCAGCCACAGGCGCATCTGGCGCTCTGTCATCACCCAGCCCGGCACCATGCAGTTGACGCGGATGCGCTCAGGGCCAAGCTCGCGGGCCAGCGCCCGCGTCATGCCGTAAATACCCGCTTTCGCGGTGACATAGGCTGGGCAATCCGGATCGCCGACCATCCAGGTGATGGAGCCGAAGTTGATGATCGAGCCGCCGCCCTGCGCGCTCATCTGCGGACGCACTGCCTGCGCCGCGAAAAACTGGTGGCGCAGATTGACCGCCATGCGGTCGTCCCAATAGGCAACCGTCACATCCTTGGTCTGGTGGCGGTCGTCATTGCCGGCATTGTTGCACAGCGCTTGGATGGGGCCATTGTGCTGCATTGCCTGCACGGTTGCCGCCTGCAACTCTTCGACGTTGCGCAGGTCGCATGGAATGAACAGCGGCGCGGCATGTCCGTCGGCCGCAATCGCGTCGACCAGACGTTGGGATGGTTCTTCGGCCATGTCAACGAAGGCGACGCGGCTGCCCTGGGCGCAGAAATGGCGCACCAGGCTTTCGCCGATGCCGCTGCCGCCGCCTGTTATGAAGACGCTGCGGCCCTTGAGGCTTGGATAGATCGCGTAGCCGATTTCATCCGTCATCGCGCGCCTCTCTAGTGCGAATGTCGAGGAATGCCGGCATCGCGCCGGCCGACGAGAAAGTCGAAATCGCAGCCCTTGTCGGCCTGCAGCACGCGCTCGACATAAAGGC
>NZ_RZRR01001075.1:0-1640 GCF_003998555.1 Mesorhizobium sp. M7A.F.Ca.CA.002.09.1.1
AACCAGAACCGTGCGCGCCTCGACGGCACCCCCGGCCGAAACGACAAGAACACCTGGCGAACTGTGCTCGATGCGCGTGACCGGCTCGCTTAGCCGCAACCGATCGCCAAGGTCGCGGGCCAGATCGTCGGCCAGCGAATGCATGGTTTCGCGCACAGAATATTGCAGTTCCGTCACCTCGTTGGTGACCCGCCGGTCATTGTCGATCAAATACCAGAGAGGAATCTGGTCCAGCGCCATGCACCAGAGACCTTCGATCATCGAACGGAAAGCCATCCTTGCATCGGCCGAATCGTGCTGGCAGGCAAGCCAGTCGGCGACGGTCAGTCCGGCAATCGAGGCATCGTCCGGATCGATCCCGTTCATGCGCTCGCGGATCGCCATCGCGGCATGATAGGTCCGCTCAGCTCGTTGTGCGGACATCGTCGGCTGGGTGATGAAGTCGCCATCGACATAGGTTTCAACCAGCGTCTTGCCGCGCGCCTCGACCATGGCCATCAATTCCGGCATGTCCTCGCACAGGAACTGGCCACCACCATCGATGCGTTCGCCAAGTCCGTTCAATCGGGACTCGACGCGTCCGCCGACGCGGTCGCGTGCTTCGAGCAGGATGAAATCGATGCCGGCCTTCTTCATCTCAAGCGCCGCCGACAGGCCGGTGAAACCCGCACCGACGATGACGACATCGGCTCGCTCGAATTCGCCGCCCTCATCCGTGAAGGTCTCCAGCATTGCCGGCTATCCACCCAATCGTATCCGGCTTCCACCGACGAACTATGTCCTTGTCGACATATGCCGGCGGGCCGAACACACCATGCCGCAGGCTGTCTCTAACCTATCGTTTTCTCGAGCATATTGAGCCAGTTGCGATAGGCGATTTTTTCGATCAGCGCGCGGCCGAAACCGCGTGCCGCCAATGCATCGATCAGCTTCGGCAGGCCGGCGACATCGCCGATGACGGCCGGGATCATGGCGCCGTCGAAATCGGAGCCAAGACCAACGCCATCCTCACCCAGCGCCTGCAGCAGCGAATCGATATGGCGCACCATGATATCGAGGCTGGTGTCGGCATTCATGCGACCGTCCTCGCGCAGGAAGCCGGTTGCGAAGTTCAGCCCGACCATGCCGCCGGTTTCGCGGATCGCGCCGAGCTGCCAGTCGGTCAAGTTACGCGAATGGCCGCAGATCGCGTGCACGTTGGAATGGGTCGCCACCAGCGGCGCATCGCTGAGTGCGGCGACATCGCGAAAGCCCTTCTCGTTGAGATGCGACAGGTCGATCATGATCTTCAACTGGTTGCAGGCCTTGACCAGCGCCTTGCCGGCATCGGTCAGGCCAGGGCCGGTGTCGGGCGAAGACGGGAAGCGGAACGGCACGCCGTGGCCAAAGGCGTTCGGACGGCTCCAGACGATGCCGAGCGAGCGCAGGCCGGCTTCATGCAGCACGTCGAGCATGGTGAGCTCGGGATCGATCGCCTCGACCCCTTCGATGTGGAACACCGCGGCGATCGACCCTTGCGCCATGGCATTGCGCACATCGCCGGCGCTGCGGCAGACGGTGAGCGCTCCGGCCCGTTCCAGCCTGAACAGGATCGAGGCCATCGCGATGGTCGAGGTCAGCGCCTCATTGCGGGGAACCTC
>NZ_RZRR01001076.1:0-1639 GCF_003998555.1 Mesorhizobium sp. M7A.F.Ca.CA.002.09.1.1
GGCTACGGTACACTGGTCGGCGAACGCGGCGTGAAACTGTCGGGTGGCGAGCGTCAGCGCGTGGCGATCGCGCGCGCCTTCCTTGCCGATGCGCGCATCCTGATCCTCGACGAGGCGACATCGAGCCTCGATTCGGAATCGGAGGTGCTGATCCAGCAGGCGATGGAGCGGCTGATGGTCGGCCGCACCACGCTGGTCATCGCGCACCGGCTTTCGACAGTGCGGGCGCTCGACAGGCTGCTGGTCTTCGATCGCGGCAACATCGTCGAGGAAGGCTCGCATGACGAACTGATCCGGCTGAAAGGCGGCATCTACCGTCGCCTGTTCGAACGCCAGGCGCTCGAACTGACCAAGGGACTTGTCAGCTGACCTGAGGCGGCCTCCAGCTTCGGCCGGAGGCCGCCTCTGTCAGGCACGGTCAGCCCAGCGGGCTGGAGCAGGAGATGCGATCGCAGGGAGGCAGTCGACCCGTCGATCAGCGCCGTGATGCTGGCCGACTTGATTTGCCTGTGAAGTCCTGTCCGGATAGTAAGTCTTGGGACCTCTGTTCATCATATTGACCGAGATACGTTGTTTCTACCAATGGTTGATATATATCCGATGGAGGCAACCCACGGACGTTTTTCACGATGCATCTTTCTGCGAATGCCGAGGAAAAGTTGGCTGCGCCGTCAGTGCTGGAATCTCAGCATGGCTCGGTTCGGCCGCTTGCTGCCGAAGATCTCGAGCGCGTCGCCGCACTCTTCCTGACGAAGTTTCGCCGGCGGCGCCGTCACCTCCTCGATCGCGCGATCGCCGAAACGGCCGCGTATATGAGAGAGATTTATCTCGACCCTGCCGGCCACTCCGGTGAAAGCAACGCTCTTGTCCAGATCAACCGGCAGGGCCGCCTGGGTGGGTTCCTCGGCGTTTTGAAAGCCCGCTACGAGCTCAATGGTGCGCCATTGAATGCGGCGATCATCGGGCCGCTCATGGCCGACCCCGGCACCGATGACGGCTCGGCCGGACCGCAATTGCTGCGGGCATTGCATCAAGGCGAATTCGATCTGCAGCTGACCGATTCGGCCAACCGGACATCCTTAGCCTTCGCGCGCCCGATGAAGTATCAACTCCTGCCGGTGCATTGTCTGGGATGGACATATGTCTTCCGGCCGGCGGGAATGGCCGCCGCCGCACTGCACCGTAAATGGCCCGGCCTGCCTCACCTTGTACTCGACCCCTTTGCGCGAGCATTCGATGCTCTTGCGAAAAGAAGGTTCGAGCCCCCCGTCCAGCATTCATCGTCGCATCGCACCCACCGTGAGCCGATCAATGCCGTGCAATTTGCCGAGGAACTGCCGACCCTCCTGTCTGGTTACGCTCTTCGGCCGAGTTGGAAGGATGGGGAGTTGCCACGGCTGCTTGCGCTGGCGGCCGAGAAGCGGGCCGACGGCCCCCTTCATTTCGGTGGGATCTACGACGAAACGGGCAAAATGCTCGGTTGTTATGCCTTCTATGGTCAAGCCGGCGACATGGCGAACCTGTTGCAAATCCAGGCATTCGGATCGCATTGGGGCGCGACGCTGGATGCGCTTGTCGCCGCCGCATGGGAGATGGGCTGCGTGGGCATCACCGGGCAGACGCAGACCAGATTCATATC
>NZ_RZRR01001077.1:0-1639 GCF_003998555.1 Mesorhizobium sp. M7A.F.Ca.CA.002.09.1.1
GTCTCGGCGTCGTCAAGGATCTGGGAGATCAGCATGATGAATCCTCTCTCATTTGCCTTGGCAGGGCTGCCAAAACGGCAAACCTTGCTCAGCGCGGCCGGGACCTCGTCCATGCCACGGTTTAAATTCTCAGTTCGGATTGCGCTCGCGGGCCTGGTCCCTCAGGGACTTCTGTTACCGGCGGGTTGCCGGCAGCGTCGCGATCGTATGCCTCCTGCTTTCCTCGATCAGAGCAGTTCACCGTTTCACGGAAACGGCGAACCGCTCTAACTCATTGTCTTGGCGCAATTCCGGGCGGAAAACCGTTTCACACTTTTCCTGGAATTGCTCTTAAGTCCGTTCAAGCCTTGTTCTTGTTGTAGACGTCGAAGATCACGGCGCCGAGCAGCACCAGGCCTTTGACCACCTGCTGCCAGTCGACATTGACGCCCATGATCGACATGCCGTTGTTCATCACGCCCATGATGAAGCCGCCGACCACCGCGCCGATGACCTGACCGACGCCGCCCATCGCCGAGGCGCCGCCGATGAAGACGGCGGCGATGACGTCGAGCTCGCTGCCGAGGCCCGCGGCCGGCACCGCCTGTCCCAGTCGCGCCGCGATGATCAGGCCGCCGAGCGCCGACAGCACGCCCATATTGATGAACACCATCAGCGTCAGCCGCTCGGTGTTGATGCCTGACAGCTGCGCGGCCTTGGCATTGCCGCCCATGGCGTAGATACGGCGGCCGATGGTCATGCGCTTGGTGACGAAGACGAACAGCGAGATCAGCACGCCCATGACGAGCAGCACGACCGGCAGGCCTCTGTAGCTGGCGAACTCATAGACCAGGAACAGCGCCAGGGCGCTGGCGACCAGCGTCTTGACGACGAACAGGGCAAAGGGCTCGGCCTCATAGCCATGGCGTTCGCGCTTGCGACGCGTCCTCACCCCGAAATAGGCATAGGCCAGCACGGCGATCAGGCCCAGCACGATCGTCGTCATGTGCAGCGTCAGGCCGCTGCCCATGATGGTCTTGCCGGCCGCGTTCACCGTCGGCGGGATCAGCGTCAGCGGGCCGATGACATCCGGGATGAAGCCCGAGCTGAGCATTTTGAAGTCGTCGGGAAGCGGACCGACCGAGGATCCGCCGCCCAGCAGCGCCTGGCAGATGCCGCGGAAGATCAGCATGCCGGCCAGTGTCACGATGAAGCTCGGTATTCTGTGATAGGCGATCCAGTAGCCTTGCGCCGCCCCGATCAGGCCGCCCACGACGAGGCAGATGATCGAAACCACCAGCGGATTGCTGAGCGGTCCAAGTTGCCAGATGACCATCATGTTTGCCGCCAGCGCGCCGATGAAACCGGCGACCGATCCGACGCTGAGGTCGATATAGCCGGAAACGATCACCAGCAGCATGCCCAGCGCCATCACGATGATGAACGAGTTCTGCTGCACCAGGTTGCTCAGGTTCACCGGCTTGAACAGCGTTCCCGACGTGGTGAACTGGAAAAACAGCATGATGACGATCAGCGCGATGATCAGGCCGTATTCGCGCAGGTTCGTGGCCAGCGCCGAGACGGCGATGCGTGCGCGCTGCTCTTCGGCGACATTGCCGTGCGGGGCGGGGGCGCTTTCGGTGCTCATGCTGCTTTTCCT
>NZ_RZRR01001078.1:0-1638 GCF_003998555.1 Mesorhizobium sp. M7A.F.Ca.CA.002.09.1.1
GCACAAGGCTGGCGATCACACCGGTGAGTGCAATGCCGATCGTCGCGCCGATACAGGCGACGAGACGCTCGCGCAGCGTCGCGCCGGCAAGAATGGGAACAAAAAGGCGGAAAGCCATGGGGTCGAAAACTCTGCCGATATTCCAGGGGAAGTCGAAAATGTGCTGATCGCACCGCAATGACGCGGCATCGTTGAATTTGAAAGCCAAACTGATCCGGGAAACTGCAATTTGAGGGAATAGAATTCCGCTACGCAGCCGCCGCCGCGGTCAGGCCGCGCGAAATGTCGGCCTTCAGGTCGTCGACGTCCTCGAGGCCGATCTGCAGGCGGATCAATGGACCCTCATAGGGGGCCTTCGCGACAACGCGGTCGCCGAGCCAGACCGGCACGGCAAGGCTCTCATAGCCGCCCCAGGAATAGCCGAGGCCGAAGATTTGCAGCGCGTCGAGAAAGGCGTGCTGCTGCTTTTGTCCGCCGCCGGCAAGCACGATGGAAAAGATGCCGCTCGATCCGGAGAAGTCCCGCTTCCACAGTTCGTGGTCCGGGTGGCTGGGCAGGGCCGGGTGGAGCACGCGCGCCACGCCCTTCTGGCCTTCGAGCCAGGAGGCGATGGCAAGCGTGCTGCGCTGATGGTGTTCAAGGCGCACGCCCATGCTGCGCAGGCCGCGCAGCACCTGGTAGACGTCGTCGGGCCCGGCGCAGCAGCCAAGCGTGCAGAAGCTTTCATAAAGATGCGTCCAGCAGCTCTCATTGGCCGACACCGTGCCAAGCAGCACGTCGGAATGGCCGGCCGGGTATTTGGTCGCCGCATGGATCGAGATGTCGACACCGTGGTCGAGGGGGCGGAAATACAGTGGCGTCGCCCAGGTATTGTCCATCATGACGATGGCGCCCGCGGCGTGCGCCGCCTTGGCGATGGCTGGGATGTCCTGCACCTCGAAGGTGTTGGAGGCCGGTGATTCCGTGAACACCACCTTGGTGTTGGGCTTGATCAACGCCGCGATGCCGGCGCCGACATGGGGGGCGTAGTACTCGACCTCGACGCCCAGCCGCTTCAGCATCGTGTCGGCGAAGTTGCGGGTCGGATGATAGACGGTATCGACGATCAGCAGATGGTCGCCGGCCGACACGAAGGCGAGCAGCGGTACCGTCACCGCCGCAAGGCCCGACGGCACCAGGATCGTGCCTGCCGAACCTTCCAGCGCGTCTATGGCGTGGGCGAGCGCATCGGTCGTCGGCGTGCCGCGCGTGCCGTAAGTGTATTTCTGGGTGCGAGCCGCCATTGACGCCGCGTCGCGAAAAAGCACGGTCGAGGCATGCACCACCGGCGGATTGACGAAGCCGAAATAGTCGTGCGGATTGTTGCCCGAATGGGCAAGCCGCGTGTTGATGCCCATCCCGCCGCTAAAGTGCTCGCCGTCTTTCGCCATTCTGCGTCGCCTTGTTTGACAAGCCGCTAGCCATAGTGCGGCGGCATGGACCGTGCAACAGCCACCGTCCGCCAGGAGATGGACTTCGAATATGCCAATTCGTCGCGGCAAAAACAGCGATGCGGGGACAGGATATCAAAACGAAAAACCCGCCTGTGCGGCGGGTCATCGGCGCAAATCAGCACCATGGACGAAAATGTATCATAGC
>NZ_RZRR01001079.1:0-1638 GCF_003998555.1 Mesorhizobium sp. M7A.F.Ca.CA.002.09.1.1
GAAGGGGATTGATGATGAAGAGATGCGCGGTCGCGGGATTGCGCTCGGCATCGGGGTTGCGGATGCGTTCGGCGCCGCGGGCGATCTTGTCAAGCGCCGATGCCAGCCAGAGCGGGTGTCCACAGATTTCGGCGCCACGTCGGTCGGCCTCGTATTCGCGGGTGCGGCTGACCGCCATCTGCACGACCATCGCGGCAAAGGGCGCTACGATCATCGCCGCCAGCACGCCGACAAAGCCGAACGGATTGTTGTCGCGATTGCCACTGAAAAAGAAGGCGAAATTGCCGAGCATCGAAATGGCACCGGCAAAGGTGGCGACGATCGTCATGGTCAGCGTGTCGCGGTGCTGCACATGGGCGAGTTCGTGCGCCATGACGGCTGCGACCTCTTCAGGCGTCAGCGCCTGCAACAGGCCGGTGGAGGCAGCGACCGCCGCGTTCTGCGGGTTGCGGCCGGTGGCAAAGGCGTTCGGCTGCGGATTGTCGATCAGGTAGGTCTTCGGCATGGGCAGGCCGGCCTGTTTGGCGAGCGACTGGACGATGGCGTAATATTCGGGCGCGTTCTTCTCGTCGACCTCGACGGCACGGTTCATCGACAGCACCATCTTGTCGGCATTCCAGTAGCTGAACAGATTGGTGCCGGCGGCGATCAGCAGCGCGATCATCATGCCGCCGGTTCCGCCGATCAAAAAGCCGACGCCCATGAACAGCGCGGTCATCGCGGCAAGAAGCATGGCGGTGCGAAGTGTGTTCATCGTCTGCTCCTGTCCAGGTGATAGCGAAAAGGGGTCGATCCGCTTCGTCTCATCGCTATATGATGGGAAACACCAGTTCCCGTTTCAATCCGCTGGAAATATCGCATGAACGACGAAGCCAGTAAAACCGATGCCGAGCTTGCCCATGATGTCGAGCCAAAGGCGCTGACGCCGGAAGCCAGACGTGCGCTCGCGGAAGCCGAAGCAAGGCGTGTAAAGTACCTGGAAAAGGAAGCCTCGGCGCCGAAGGAAATCGGCGGCCGCGGCGGCAAGGAGCCCGGCCGCTACGGCGACTGGGAGGTAAAGGGCCTGACCAGCGATTTCTAGACGCGGCCTAGGCGGCGTTGCGCTGCGGCTCGAGCGCGATCCAGCCACGCTCGTCGACGGTGATGCCCACCATGTCGTAGCCCGCGATCGCGGCGTGTTGCGTTGGCAAGGGGTGCTTGTGCGTGGCGCTGATGACCATGACCGCCGCGCCCGCCGCTTCGGCTGCCGCTATGCCGGCCGGGGCATCCTCGAACACGAGGCAGTCGCGCGCGTCGAAGCCGAGCCGTTCCGCGCCAAGCCGGAAGCAATCGGGCGCCGGCTTGCCGCGGGAGACATCTTCCGCTGCGACGATGACGGCCGGGACGGGGATGCCCGCGGCCTTCATGCGCAACAGCGCCAGCTCACGTGGGGCGGAGGTTACGATCGCCCAGCGTTCGGGCGGCAGCGAATCGAGAAATGCCACGGCGCCGGCGATCTGGATAATGCCTTCGAGATCGGCCGCCTCGGCCTTCAGCAGCAGATCAGCCTCGTGTGCCGGGTCGACGCCCGGCAGCGCCAGGCCGGTGATGGTCTCGATCGCGCGTACGCCATGGATCGTCGGCAGGAAGGCAGCGACG
>NZ_RZRR01001080.1:0-1637 GCF_003998555.1 Mesorhizobium sp. M7A.F.Ca.CA.002.09.1.1
TATTGCGGCGGTTCCGAAACGCCGCGCGCGGCCGGCATTCCCGGCGACGATCTCGGCGGCGTGCATGACGCGATGCCCTATCTGGTGCAGCAGAACAGGCGTGTCGGCGGCGAACCGATCCAGTCGGTGGCGTGGCCGTCGCATCCGATCCTCGCCGGCGGCCAGCATGTCGTCGTCGTCGGCGGCGGCGACACTGCCTCCGACTGCGTCGGCACCGCCTTCCGCCAGGGCGCGGTGCGCGTCACCCAGCTCGACATCCGGCCGCAGCCGCCGGAAAAGGAAGACAAGCTGTCGGTCTGGCCATACTGGGCGACCAAGATGCGCACGTCATCCTCGCAGGCCGAAGGCGCCGAGCGCGAATTCCAGGTGGCGACGCTTGAATTCATCGGCGAAAACGGCCAGCTGACCGGGGTCAAATGCTGCGAAGTCGACGAAAAGCGCAAGCCGATCGCCGGCACCGAATTCGTCATCCGCGCCGATCTCGCGTTCATCGCCATCGGCTTTGCCGGGCCGGCCGCGGCCGGTGTGGCGAGGGAATTGGAGGGTGAGATGAAGATCGCCACCGACAGCCGCCGCTCGCGCAATGTCGAGGCCAATGACCGCGACTACAAGACCAGCGTCGACAGGCTCTATGCGGCCGGCGACGTGCGTCGTGGCCAGTCGCTGGTCGTCTGGGCGATCCGCGAGGGCCGCCAGGCTGCGCGCGCGATCGACGAGGCGTTGATGGGGTCGAGCGTTCTCCCGCGCTGAGCCCGGCCTCAGAGCCGCGCTGCGAGACTAACGATTGATCGCGGTCGTGGTGTCGGTCGCGGCTGCGGCCTTCGGCGGCCAGGAGAAGTCGTCAGCGCGGCCGGGCGATGCAATCGGTGCCTTGCCCTCGACCACAAGCTTTTCACCGGGCAGGTCCGGATTGGCCTTAGCCGGCGGTGCCGCGCCAAGCAGCTCCGAGCCGCCGTCGAGTGCCGGATCGCTGAGCAGCATCGGCGCGGTGCGGTCGATGACGATGGGGGGCGCGGCCGGCGCCGGCGTCTCGACAGGGGCGCCCGCCGGAGCGGACGGTGTAATCATGCTTCCCGGCGCGGTCAGGCCGAGGATCTTCAGCAGCGGTTTTTCGGTGTAGAAGGCGAGCTTGCGCTTGCCCGCCTTCGAGATATTGATGCCGTCATCGGCGCGCAGCCGCACCGGCTGGCCGTTGATGTCGGGGCCGCTGGTGACGAAGGCGCCGTTCTCGTCGACAAAGCCGTCCCAGATATCGACGAATTCGCCGCCATGGCTTTCTGCGGCCTGATGGTAGATGTCGTTGAAGGCAAGCATATCCGAGGTCATCTTCGGCACCCGGAACGCCGGCATGCCGACCCAAAGGAAGGGGACCTTGGCCGCGGCGATGGCTTTGCCCAGCGCGTCGGTCCTGCGTTCATATTCCTTGGTCCAGTTCTCGGAACGTGGCTGTTCGCGCACGTCGCCCACCTTCATCGACTGGCGGTCGTTGGAGCCCAGCATGACGATCACGGCGGCGGGTTTTTCGGTCTCGATCAGCGATTTGATCTGTTCGGGCCAGTTGTAGAAATCATCGCGCACGAAGCCGGACGAGCCATTGCTGCGAACGACGATCCTGACGCCGGCATTCTCTGCGAAAG
>NZ_RZRR01000107.1:0-9490 GCF_003998555.1 Mesorhizobium sp. M7A.F.Ca.CA.002.09.1.1
GACAGCCTCCGAAAGCGTCGGCATCCCCGCTGATAGCGTGATCAGCGTTGGCATTGGCGGCGCGGATTCGGCGATCAACGAGTTCAAGAAGCCGACGGCCACCGGCTTCGTCGGCACCGTGATCATCTCGCCGAAGCGTCATGGCTACGAAACGGCGCTCAACATGTATGACTGGGTTGCCAGCAACAAGGAGCCGGAGAAGCTGATCCTGACTTCCGGTGCACTCGCCAAGCGCGACGACTACCAGAAGGTCCGCCAGGGCCTCGGCATCGAATAATCCTCCCTGTACAAACAGGCGGCGGCTCATCCCGCCGCCTGTTTGCCATTCCACAAGAGGATCGCTGCCCGTGTCCTTTCTCGACTTCTCGCACATCACCAAGACCTATCCGGGCGTCAAAGCGCTGTCGGACGTCTCGTTCGGCGTCGACAAAGGCGCCGTGCATGGGCTGATGGGCGAGAACGGCGCCGGCAAATCCACCCTGATCAAGATACTGTCCGGCGACCAGCATGCCGATCAGGGCGAGATCCGCATCGACGGCAGGGTTCAGGCCTATACGTCGACCCGGGATGCCTTCGACAATGGCGTCATCGTCATTCATCAGGAACTGCAGCTGGTTCCTGAACTCACCGTTGCCGAAAATCTCAGCCTCGGTCGTTTCCCTGCCAACGCCGGCATCATCGCCGGCCGCCGGATGCTGGACGACGTCGGCGCCAAGCTGAAATCGGCCGGCATCGACATCGACATGCGCCGCAAGGTCAAGACGCTGTCCATCGGCGAACGCCAGATGGTCGAGATCGCCAAGGCGATCATGCTCGACGCACGCGTTATCGCGCTGGACGAACCGACCTCGTCGCTGTCCTCGCGCGAAAGCGAAATCCTGTTTGCCCTGATCGACCGCCTGCGCGGCGAGGGCAAGGTCATCATCTACGTCTCGCACAGGCTCGACGAAGTGTTCCGGCTCTGCGACAGCCTGACCGTGCTGCGCGACGGCAAGCTGGCGGCGCACCATGCGTCGCTGAAAGGCGTCACCCGCGACCAGGTCGTCGCCGAAATGGTCGGCCGCGAGATTTCGGATATCTGGGGTTTTCGCGCACGAAAAACGGGCGATGTCCGCCTGAAGGTCGACGCTCTCAGCGGCCCCAAACTGAAGACGCCGGCCAGTTTCGAGGCGAGGGCAGGCGAGATCGTCGGCTTCTTCGGCCTGATCGGCGCCGGGCGCTCGGAACTGATGCGTCTGGTCTATGGCGCCGATCCGCGCTCGGGCGGCACCATCACCGTCGATGGCAAGCTGGTCCCTGCCACCGATCCGCGTGGTACGATCCGGGCCGGCATCGTGCTGTGTTCGGAGGATCGCAAGCATGACGGCATCATCCAGGGCCGCTCGGTCGAGGAGAACATCAACATCTCGTCGCGGCGCCATCACACGCGCTTCGGCGTGTTGAACCGCGCCAGCGAGATCGCCACCGCCGAAACCTTCATCAAGAAGCTCAAGGTGCGCACGCCGTCGCGCAAGCAGGACATCATCAACCTCTCCGGCGGCAACCAGCAGAAGGTCATTCTTGGCCGCTGGCTGTCCGAACAAGGGGTGCGGGTTCTCATTGTCGACGAGCCGACGCGCGGCATCGACGTCGGTGCCAAATCGGAAATCTATGAACTGCTCTACCAGCTTGCGCAGGACGGCATGGCGATCGTTGTCGTCTCGTCCGAACTGCCGGAGGTGATGGGCATCTGCGATCGCATTCTGGTGATGTGCGGCGGCCGCGTCAGCGCCGAGCTCACCCGCGACCAGTTCGCCGAAAGGGCGATCCTGGCCGCCGCTCTCCCCGATCAGAAAACCCCCGACGCGATCGCATCTTGAGGACTTTTGGCATGACCGACCAGTTGAAAAAAATCCTGCTCGGCGAACAGGGCCTCGTCGTCATCTTTGTCGTCGCCTTCGCGCTGGTCTCGGCTCTGGTGCCGAATTTCCTCACCGACCGCAATATGCTCGGCCTGCTGCAGTCGGTGGTCACCGTCGGTATCGTCGCCTGCACCATGATGTTCTGCCTTGCCGCACGCGACTTCGACCTGTCGGTCGGCTCCATCGTCGCCTTTGCCGGCATGGTCGCTGTGATGGCGTCGAATTACACCGGCTCGATCCTGCTTGGCCTCTTGGCGGCAATTGCCAGCGGCGCCTTCGTCGGCTTCATCAATGGCGTCGTCATCGCCAAATTCCGCATCAACGCGCTGATCACGACGCTGGCCACCATGCAGATCGTGCGCGGGTTTGCGCTGATTGCGTCCGACGGCCGCGCCGTCGGCATCAACAGCCCGGATTTCTACCAGCTCGCGCTGTCCAAACTGCTCGGCATTCCGACGCCGGTCTGGGTGCTCGCCATCCTGTTTTTCATCTTCGGCTTCGTCCTCAACCGCACCGTCTTCGGCAAGAACACATTGGCCATCGGCGGCAATCCGGAGGCTTCGCGCCTTGCCGGCGTCAATGTCGACCGGACGCGCATCTGGATTTTTGCGCTGCAAGGCGTCGTCTGCGGCATCGCCGGCATCCTGCTGGCGTCGCGCATCACCTCGGGCCAGCCCAACGCGGCGGTCGGACTGGAACTCTCGGTCATCTCGGCCTGCGTGCTCGGCGGCGTCTCGCTTGCCGGCGGCCGCGCCACCATGTCGGGCGTCATCGTCGGCGTGCTGATCATGGGCATCGCCGAGAACGCCATGAACCTGCTCAACATCCCGGCCTTTTACCAGTACATCGTGCGCGGCGTTATTTTGCTGCTGGCCGTGCTGCTCGACAATCTGCGCTCGTCGGCTTTGGGCCGGCGTTGACTCGGGGCAGGGCATGTCGGCTGGAATACTACTGGAAAGCAATCGGCTGTGCGTCGAGATCAGCCCCTCTGGCAGCGCAATCGTCAACGGCCATACGGCCGACGGGGTGCCATTCCTGCGTCCCTACCAAGGCGAGGCCGAGTTCGACGTTGTGCACTGCGCTTGCTTTCCGATGGTGCCGATCGGCAATCGCGTCGAGGGCAATGCGTTTTCCTGCGGCGGTCAAAACTTCACGCTGGCGCCCAACACGACTGATCCTTTCTATATTCACGGTGACGGCTGGCAGGCGAACTGGAAGGTCGAGGAGCATCGCGTCGACCGCCTCCATTTGGCCTTCGATCATCCGCGCGGCGTCGACTCGCCCTATGTCTACCATGCGCGACAGTCGTTCCGGCTCGCCGGCGCGCGGCTGGAACTCCGGCTTGCCGTCGAAAATACCGGCGTCATTCCACTGCCATTCGGCCTCGGTTTCCATCCATTCTTTCCGCGCACGCCGCGGACGACCTTGTTTGCGCCGGCCGAAACCTGGTGGACAGAGCGCGACGGGCACCTTCCAGCGTCCAGGAGCGCCATTGCCGCCGATGTCGATTTCTCAACGCCGCGCCATTTGCCCGACCGTTGGCTGAACAATGGCTTCGAAGGGTGGAGCGGCATCGCGCGCATCATCTGGCCGGAGCACTGTCTGGGGATCGACATCGAGGCGGACGCGGAGCTCGACCGCTACATGCTCTTTGCGCCGGACACGGACCGAAGCTTCTTCTGCCTGGAGCCGATGAGCCATACCCCAAATGCGTTGAAGCATTTCGATGCCGACCCAATGGGGATCAAGGTACTTTCCCCCGGCGAGGTTCTCAGAGCAAGATTCGCAATGACCGTCTTCGACTGGAGCGACAACCATGGCTGAGCGCCTTTCCGGCAAACGCATCTTCCTGACCGGCGCCGCGCAAGGCATCGGGCTGGCGATCGCCGAGGCCTGCCTTGCCGAAGGCGCAAGACTGTTCCTGGTCGACCGCGACGGCGCACTGCTGGACAAGACCGTCGCGGGCCTCGCCGTGCCGCGCGGCCATGTCGGGCATGCGGCAGCCGACATCAGCGACGGTGCCGCAATTGCCGCTGCCGTCAGCCAAGCGGCCGCCGAGATCGGCCCCATAAACGCGCTGATCAACAATGCCGGGATCAATGTGTTCTCGACGCCGCTCGAGGCGACCGAGGAGGAATGGAACCGCAACTTCGACGTCAACGTCAAGGGCGCTTGGAATTGCAGCAAGGCGGTGTTGCCGGGCATGATCGCGAGCGGCGGCGGCGCCATCCTCAACATCGCCTCGACGCACAGCTTCACCATCATCCCACACACCTTTCCCTATCCGGTCGCCAAGCACGCGCTGCTCGGCCTGACCAAATCGCTGGCGCTCGAATATGCGGCGCAAGGGGTGCGCGTGAACGCGCTGGCGCCCGGCTATGTCGAAACCCAGAAGGCGATTGACTACTGGAACAGCTTTGCCGATCCGGCCACAGCACGCGCCAACACCATGGCGCTACATCCTGGCGGCCGCATCGCCACGGCGCGCGAGATTGCGCTGGCTGCGGTGTTCATGATTTCCGACGAGTGCCCGTTCATGAATGCGGCCACGCTCGTCGTAGATGGTGGGCTGAGCCAGCTCCAGCATCCAGCCTGAATTCCGGGAAAACCATGACCAAGAGACGATCGCAGCACTGGTTCGGCGGGCAGGGCAAGGACGCCTTCATTCACCGCAGCTGGATGAAGAACAACGGCCTGCCCGACGATGCCTTCGACGGCCGCCCGGTGATCGGCATCTGCAACACCTTCTCCGAATTCACGCCTTGCCACGTGCATTTCCGTGGCCTGATCGAGCACATCAAGGCGGGCGTGCTGGAAGCCGGCGGCCTGCCGCTGGAATTCCCGGTCTTCTCCTGCGGCGAATCCAATCTGCGCCCGACGGCGATGCTGTTCCGCAATCTCGCCTCGATGGATGTCGAGGAAGCGATCCGCGGCAATCCGATGGACGGTGTCGTGCTGATGGCAGGCTGCGACAAGACCACCCCGTCGCTGGTCATGGGCGCGGCCTCCTGCGACCTGCCGTCGATCGTCATTTCCGGCGGGCCGATGCTCAATGGCCGTTTCCAGGGCCGCGAGATAGGTTCCGGCACCGATGTCTGGAAATTCTCCGAGGATGTCCGCGCCGGCGTGATGAGCGAGCAGGATTTCGCTAATGCCGAGAGTGCCATGTCACGCTCGCCGGGTCATTGCATGACCATGGGCACGGCCTCGACCATGGCCTCGATGGTCGAAGCGCTCGGCCTGGCGCTGCCGGGCAACGCTGCCTATCCGGCGGTCGACGCGCGCCGCAGCCGCATCGCCCGCATGACGGGGCGGCGCATCGTCGAGATGGTCAATGAGAATCTCCGCCCGTCCGCCATCCTCAAGAAAGAAGCTTTCGCCAACGCCATCCGTGTCAATGGTGCCATCGGCGGCTCGACCAATGCGGTCGTGCATCTGCTGGCGATTGCCGGCCGCGTCGGCACCGAACTGACACTGGACGATTGGGATCGATATGGCCGCGATGTACCGACCATCCTCGACCTGATGCCGTCAGGCCGCTTCCTGATGGAGGACTTCTGCTACGCAGGCGGCATTCCGGCGGTCATGAAGGAGATCGGCGATCTGCTCGATCTCGACGTGCTGACCGTCACCGGCAAGACCGTGCGCGACAACATCCGTGACGCTAAAAACTACAATCCCGAGGTGATCCGCCCGCGCGACAAGGCGCTTACTCCCAATGGCGGTATCGCGGTGCTGCGTGGCAATCTGGCGCCCGACGGCGCCATCATCAAGCCGTCAGCCGCGTCACCGGCCCTGATGAAGCATCGCGGCCGCGCCGTCGTCTTCGAGGACATCGACGACTACAAGGCGCGCGTCGACGATCCCGCGCTCGACGTCGACGAAGCGTCGATCATGGTGCTGAAGAATTGCGGCCCCAAGGGCTATCCGGGGATGGCCGAGGTCGGCAACATGGCGCTGCCCCGGAAGCTGCTGAAGCAGGGTGTCCGCGACATGATCCGCATCTCCGATGCCCGCATGTCCGGCACCGCCTTCGGCACCGTCGTGCTGCATGCCGCACCCGAAGCCGCCATCGGCGGCCCGCTGGCGCTGGTCAGGAGCGGCGACTTCATCGAGCTCGACGTCGAAGCAAGGAAGCTGCATCTCGACGTGTCGGCACAGGAGCTGGCGCGGCGTCGTGAATCCTGGCTACCGCCCGTCCCGGCGATGCGCGGCGGCTATCAGGGCCTCTATGTCGACCGTGTCCTGCAGGCGGACCGCGGCGCCGATCTCGACTTTCTCGTCGGATGCCGTGGCCACGCCATTCCACGCGAAAGCCATTGAGGCCGACCAGCATGCCCAATTTCCGGCCTGACGATTTCCACGCCATTCACGCCATTCTCTACGCGCTCTTTGACGCGAACGAACAACTGGACCGCGCGGCGATGCGTCGGCAGGTCGAGATCTGCCTGGCGACGGGCGTGCACGGCATGGCGGCGCTCGGCCTGGCGACGGAAGTCGCCAAGCTGACCGAGGCCGAGCGCCGGACGATCATGGACTGGACGGCGGAAGATACGGCTGGAAAAGTGCCGCTTGCCTTCACCATCTTCGGCGCTTCGGTGGCTGAGCAGGTGGCACAGCTTCGCCATGCTGAAAGCGTGGGAGCGGATTGGGTGATCCTGCAGCCGCCGCCGGTCGGATCCTATGGTGCGCTGGAATACACCAGGTTCTTCGGCCGCGTCGCCGAGGCAACCGACCTGCCGGTGGCGATCCAGAACGCGCCGGCGTTTTTCGGGCGCGGCCTGTCATCGGACGAGATCCGCGAACTTGTCACGCTTCATCCCAACATAAGGCTGATCAAGGGCGAAGGCCCTGTCACCGACATTGCCGGATTGATCGAACGCACCGAAGGCCGGATACCCGTTTTCAACGGACGCGGCGGCCTTGAACTGATCGACAATTTCCGCATCGGTTGCCGCGGCATGATCCTGGCGCCTGATGGCATCGACCTCGCCGTGCGCGCCTACAATGCGTTTCGGATCGGTGACGAAGCGACGGCCGAGGCCGAGTACGCAAGAATGCTGCCGGCAGCGGTCTTCGTCATGCAGGGCATCGAGAACCTGATCTGCTACGGCAAGCGGCTGTTCGGCGCCCGCGCAGGCATCCCGATACACGACCGGGCTCCGGCGATGCGGCCCAACGAGACCGGCGTGGCGATGGTGGCGCGCTTTGCGGCTGGCCTCGGTCGGTTGCCTGGCTGAACGGCAACTGCCCTTCAATAGGTCGTCCGCCCACCCGACAGGTCGAACGTGGAGGCGGTCGTGAAACTGTTCTCCTTGGAGACGAGCCAGGCGACCATCGCCGCGGCTTCGTCGACCTCCAGCAGGCGGCCGCGCGGAATGCGCGAGCGCATATATTCGATGTGCTCCGGCGTCAGCTGTTCGAGGATGCGCGTCTGTGCCGTGGCCGGCGAGATGCAGTTCACGGCGATGTCGTACTGCGCCAGTTCCTTGCCGAGCGACTTGGTCAAGCCGATGACCGCCGCCTTCGAGGCTGAATAGGCGGAGGCGTTGGGGTTGCCCTCCTTGCCGGCGACCGAAGCGATGTTGACGATCCGTCCGTAATTGCGCTCCTTCATTCCGGGAACCACGGCGCGATTGACGTAGAACGTACCGTTTACGTTGACGTCGATGACCTTCTTCCACGTCTCGATGTCGTAGACGTCGAGCGGGGCGGCAGGGCCGGCAATTCCGGCGGAATTGACCAGAATGGAAATCTTGCCGGCCAGATCTTCGGTCCTGGCGCGCGCCGCGTCCACCGACGTCCAATCGGCGACGTCCACGATCTCTGTCGTGGCAGCGTTGCCGAGTTCCTTCTTGGCGGTTTCGAGGCGGGCCTCATCGAGATCCCACAAGCTGACCGTCGCGCCGGAAGCGACGAAACGCCTGGCCATCGCGAAGCCGAGGCCTTGGGCGCCACCGGTGACCACAGCGTGCTGGCCGTCAAGATCGATCCTGTTCATGTCGAGCGGTTCTTTCCGTTTGAGCTACTTCCGGGATAAAGGCCGGCCTGTGCAGGCCGGCGATCGCTACATGGTCGCGCCAAGGCTCCATGGCACGAACTCGTTGTCGCCATAGCCGAGCGCTTCCGACCTGGTGCGCCCGCCGGAAGCGACGCGCAGGATCTCGGCAAAGATCTCCTCGCCCTTCTCGGCCAGCGAGACGCCGTCCAGTATGTCTCCGCAATTGATATCCATGTCCTCGCGCATCTGCTCGAAGATGAAGCTGTTGGAGGCAAGCTTGATCGAGGGCGTCGGCTTGCAGCCGAAGGCCGAACCGCGGCCGGTGGTGAAGCACAATATGTTGGCGCCGCCGGCGACCTGCCCGGTGGCCGAGACCGGGTCGTAGCCGGGCGTATCCATGAAGACGAGGCCGCGCTCGTTGATCGGCTCGGCATATTCCAGCACCGCCCGCAGATTGGTGGTGCCGCCCTTGGCGGAAGCGCCGAGCGATTTCTCCAGGATGGTCGTCAACCCACCCAGCTTGTTGCCGGGCGAAGGGTTGTTGTTCATCTCCATGTCGTGCCTGGCGGTATAATCCTCCCACCAGCGGATGCGTTCGATCAGCTTTTCGCCCACCGCGCGGCTCTCGGCGCGCAAGGCGAGGAGATGTTCGGCGCCATAGATCTCGGGCGTCTCCGAGAGCACCGCCGTACCGCCTTGCCCGACAAGCAGGTCCACCGCAGCACCTAGTGCCGGATTGGCGCTGATGCCGGAGTAACCGTCCGATCCGCCGCATTGCAGCGCAAGCACCAGTTCGGAGGCTGGTTGCGGCGTCCTTTCGGCGGCGTTCACCGTAGGCAGCATGTCGACGATCGCCTTCACGCCAGCCTCGACCGTCTTTCGCGTACCGCCGGTTTCCTGGATGGTCATCGTGCGGAAAATCGTGCTCTCCTTGATGTTGTACGACTGCATCCAGCGTGGGATCTGGAACGCTTCGCAGCCGAGTCCGACCATCAGCACGCCGCCGATATTGGGGTTCGTGGCAAAGCCCCATTGCGTCCTTTTCAACAGGTCGTAAGCGGGACCCTTGGTGTCGATGCCGCAGCCAGTGCCGTGGACGAGTGCGATGATACCGTCGACATTGGGATAGTCGCGCAGGATGCCAGACCGGTTGACCTCGTCGGTGATGAACCGGGCGACGCTGGCAGAGCAGTTCACCGAGGTCAGGACGGCAATGAAGTTGCGCGTGCCCACCTTGCCGCTCGGCCGGCGGTAACCCATGAAAGTAGCGCGCTCGGCCTCGGCAACGATCTCGGTTTGCCTGGTATTCGTGCCGAAGACGTAGTCGCGTTCGAAATTTCGCAGATACACATTGTGCTCGTGAACCCAGTCGCCGGCGACGATTGGTTCCCGCGCAAAACCGATGGTCTGGCCGTATTTCACGATCGGCTGGTCCGAGCCGATGTCGCGCAAGGCCATTTTGTGCCCGCGCGGTATGCGTGCCCTGGCAGCCACGTCACCGGCTTTTTCGCCGATCTTCAACGGATCGACCGCCAGAAGAATGTTGTCGGCCCCCGAAAGCTTGATGAACCGCGCCATGACCCCATAC
>NZ_RZRR01001081.1:0-1636 GCF_003998555.1 Mesorhizobium sp. M7A.F.Ca.CA.002.09.1.1
GCTCTGCATCGCCTGCGAGGGCGGGCCGACATGCCTGACGCGACCGATCCTGCGCCAATGAATATGCCATCCCGCCGCAGGTTCCGTCGCGAGGGCGAGGAGCGGCGGCGGCAGGATCTGATCGAGGCCACTCTGGACAGTGTGGCGGAACATGGCCTGCAGGGCGCCACCTTGCGCACCATCGCATTGCGTGCCGGCGTCACCGCCGGGCTGATCCGGCACTATTTTCCCGGCAAGGAAGAATTGCTGCAGGAAGCCTATGCAGCGCTGATGGGCCGCATGACCGAGCAGGCGAAAGCGGCTTTGGTCATGGAGAATGCCTCGCCTCGCCAGCGCCTTGCGGCTTTCGTCACCGCCAACCTCAATGCGCCGATTATCGACGCGCGGGTGTTTTCGCTCTGGGCAACCTTCATCGGCCGCGCCAGAGCGGATCCGACCTTGGCCCACGCCCACCGCGAAGGCTACCTTGGTTTTCGCAATGAGGTGGAAGCGGTTGTGGCCGAGGTGCTCGCCGCCGAACGGCGCAAATCGGACGCAAGCCAATTGCGCCACCATGCCATCGCGATTAATGCGATCATCGACGGACTCTGGATCGAAGGCTGCCTGGCCGGCGAGATGTTCTCGCCCGGCGAATTGGCGGCGATCGGCATCAAGGCCGTCGAGGCCGAACTAGGCCTCGCGCCGGAAGGGGAGGAAAACCAATGACGACACTCGGCGAAGCGCTCATTTCGCTGCTCGAAGCCCATGGCGTCGACACGGTCTTCGGGATTCCCGGCGTCCACACGGTAGAACTCTACCGCGGGCTAGCGCGCTCCAAGATCCGCCACGTCACACCGCGTCACGAACAGGGCGCCGGCTTCATGGCCGATGGCTACGCACGCGCCAGCGGCAGACCGGGCGTCGCCTTCGTCATCACCGGACCGGGGCTGACCAACACCATCACCGCCATGGGGCAGGCACGTGCCGATTCGGTGCCGATGCTGGTGATCTCAGGCGTCAACGCCACGCCGACGCTGGGCAAGGGGCTGGGCCATCTGCACGAATTGCCGGATCAGCGCGGCATGATGGAGAAGGTGGCGCTGTTTTCGCAGCGCGTTACCGAGGCTGGCGAATTGCCCGGCGCGCTGGCGCAGGCCTTCGCCCTGTTTTCATCGGCCCGGCCCGGCCCGGTGCATATCGAGATCCCGACCGACGTCATGGTCAAGCCGGCGGATGGCATCGCTGCCATGCTGAGCAATGTGACGCCGCCCGTGCCGGAAGGTGTCGCAATTGCCAACGCGGCCAAACTCATCAGTGCAGCGCGCCGCCCGCTGATCCTGGTCGGCGGCGGCGCCAAACGCGCCGAAGCGCCACTGCGGCGTCTGGCCGAACGGCTGGGGGCGCCGGTCGTCCAGACCACCAATGCGCGCGGCCTGCTGCATGGTCATCCGCTTTGCGTGCCGGCCAGTCCCAGCCTGAAGACAGTACGGGCGCTGATGGCCGACGCCGACCTGGTGATTGCCGCCGGCACCGAATTCGGCCCGACCGACTATGACGGCTACAGCGATGGCGGCTTCGTCCTGCCCGCCAACCTGATCCGCATCGATATCGGCGCGGACCAGCTTGCCCGCCGCCCGGCGACGGTTTCGATCCAGGC
>NZ_RZRR01001082.1:0-1628 GCF_003998555.1 Mesorhizobium sp. M7A.F.Ca.CA.002.09.1.1
GCACCGCGCTCGCCAGCGCGGTCGATGCCATCGGCTGGAGCCGCTCGACATGAGCAACCATACCGCCGCCAGGCAACGCGCTCTTACCGACGGGGCGACCTTTGCCTGACATGAGATTCGCACCACCCAATCCCTTGCGCATCGCCGATCGTGCGAGCGGGCTGAATGCATTGAGCGTCCGCAGCTACAACGAGCGGCTGGTGCTGTCCCTGCTGCTTCAGAACGAAGGCATTTCGCGGATGGAAATCGGCGAGAAGACCGGCCTGTCGGCGCAGACGGCTTCAGTCATCGTTCGCTCGCTCGAGCAGGAGGGCCTGGTCTCGCAGGGCGAGGCGCAGCGCGGCCGCGTCGGGCCGCCGACGATCCCGCTTTCACTCAACCCGGAGGGCGCCTATGCGGTTGGCGTCGGCTTCAGCCGGCGCAGGATCGACATCGCGCTCATCGACTTCATCGGCACGGTGCGCTTCCACACGCAGTTGCCGGCGGATGAAGCCAATCCGTTTCCGCAAAGCAGCGATCTGTTCGGCGCGATCGGGCAAGCCATGACCAGCCTGCCGGTCGAGGCG
Source organism: Mesorhizobium sp. M7A.F.Ca.CA.002.09.1.1 (assembly GCF_003998555.1). Lineage (NCBI taxonomy): Bacteria > Pseudomonadati > Pseudomonadota > Alphaproteobacteria > Hyphomicrobiales > Phyllobacteriaceae > Mesorhizobium > Mesorhizobium sp. M7A.F.Ca.CA.002.09.1.1. The sequence continues at coordinate 567 of NZ_RZRR01001082.1, forward strand.
CGCAGCCGGGTTGCCGGCATCGGCCTGGCGGTTCCCGACGATGTCGACACGATGGCTGCAACCCGCAACGGATCGAGCACCTCGCTCAAGGCCTTGCAGGCCGAGATCGAGGAACAGATCAAGCTGCCCGTTTTCGTGCAGAACGACATCACCGCTGCGGCCGGCGGCGAGAGTATGTTCGGCGTCGCAAAGCCGCTCAACGATTATCTGTTCTTCTATCTCGGAGCACGGCTGCAGAGCAGGCTCATCCTCAACCACCAGATCTACAAGGGAAACTCCAGCGCCAGCTTCGATCACGGCCTGATGCGCCTGGAGAGCGAACTGGCCATGCGCGGGCGCCCGTCCGAAATCATCTGGAGCAGCAGCCCTGAGTGGCCCGATCTGGGCGAGGCCTACAGCGCATGGCTGGGCGAGTGTTCCGACCGCCTGAAAGCGTCGATCTCCGCGCTGACCCAGTTTGTCGAGTTCAGGACGGTCGTCCTGTCCAGCTATGCGCCGCAAAAGATTGCCGAGGCCTTGTGCGACGACATCGGCCGGGAATTCCCCGGCATCGAAGCGCTGCCGGCGCGCGTCACCATCAGCCCGAAGGCCGTCGGCGCGGCAAGCCTGCCATTCAGTTCGCGCTTCATGATCCAGTGATCGAGCTGAACCGGGTTGCCGGTCGGCCGATCATGCCCTCTGCAGGTCCATCAATGATTTTCAGGTGACCAGGCGAATCCGCTTGCCAGGACGCCCCACTTAATAGCATGTTAAGTGAACCCTGAGATCGCCATGAAAATCGCTGCGGATCACGCACTCAACGACAATGCCGCGACCAGCGCCGAAGCGCGCCGCTCGACGGTATTGGGCGATCGGATCAAGGCCTATCGCACCACGCGGCGCCTGACGCTGCGCCAGCTCGGCGACATGATCGGCACCACCGCCAGTTTCCTAAGCCAGCTCGAGCGCGGCCTTTCCGGCGCCAACACCAGCACGCTGATGCTGATTGCCAATGCGCTCGGCATCAGCCTCGCCGATCTTTTCGACGAATGCGAAGTGTCGCCGCACGCGGTGCTGACACGC
>NZ_RZRR01001083.1:0-1625 GCF_003998555.1 Mesorhizobium sp. M7A.F.Ca.CA.002.09.1.1
GCCCGGCAACGCCTTCATGATCGACAAAGAGGTATCGTAGTCGGGGTCGCCGCCCATGAAATAGGTGACGAGCGCCGGGCGGCCTTCGGTCCTGAGCTTCGCCATGCGGCGGTCGATGCGGGTGGCCATGATCAGATCTCCATGCCCAGCATGCTGGCCACCGTGTGCACGTCCTTGTCGCCACGGCCGGACAGGTTGACGATGACGATCTGATCCTTGTCCATGGCAGGCACGATCTTCACCGCATGCGCGATGGCGTGCGCCGATTCCAGCGCCGGGATGATGCCTTCGACGCGCGTCGTCAGCTTGAAAGCCTCCAGCGCCTCGTCATCGAGGATCGGCACGTATTCGACCCGGCCTGAATCGCGCAGCCAGGAATGCTCCGGCCCAACGCCGGGATAGTCGAGGCCGGCCGAGATCGAATGGCCGTCCATGATCTGGCCGTCGGAATTCTGCAGGAGATAGGTGCGGTTGCCATGCAGCACGCCCGGCGCGCCGGCATTCATCGAGGCGCAATGCTCGATGCCGTCGAGACCGCGACCGCCGGCTTCGATGCCGATGATGCGGACCTCCTTGTCGTCGAGGAAGGGATGGAACAGGCCGATGGCGTTCGAACCACCGCCGACAGCGGCGATGATGGTGTCGGGCAGCCGGCCTTCCTGCTCGAGGATCTGTGCCCGCGCCTCGATGCCGATCACCGACTGGAAGTCGCGCACCAGCTCCGGATAGGGATGCGGGCCGGCGGCGGTGCCGATCAGGTAATAGGTGTCCTCGACATTGGTGACCCAGTCGCGCAACGCCTCGTTCATGGCGTCCTTCAGCGTGCCGTGGCCGGCGGTCACCGGGCGCACTTCGGCGCCGAGCAGCTTCATGCGGAAGACGTTCGGGCTTTGCCGGGCAACGTCTGTGGCGCCCATGTAGACGACGCAGGGAAAGCCGAAGCGGGCCGCAACCGTGGCCGAGGCCACGCCGTGCTGGCCGGCGCCGGTCTCGGCGATGATGCGCTTCTTGCCCATGCGCTTGGCCAGCAGGATCTGGCCGAGGCAGTTGTTGATCTTGTGCGAACCGGTGTGGTTCAAATCCTCCCGCTTGAAGTAGACCTTCGCGCCGCCCGCGAGGCCCCTGGCCGAGGAAACCTCACGAAGATGCTTCGTGAGGCCTTCGGCGAAATAAAGCTTCGACGGCCGTCCGGCATAGTGGGTCGACAGGTCAGTCAGCTCAGCCCTGAAATCCGCATCGTTCTTGACCTCGTTCCAGTGCCGCTCCAGATCGAGGATCAGCGGCATCAGCGTTTCGGCAACGAAACGACCGCCGAAAATGCCGAACATGCCCTGTTCGTCGGGCCCGGTGCGGAAGGAATTGGGTGTCGCCGGCTTGTTCATCGCCGATCTCCTGGCATCTTGACTATGAGGCATGTCCTTGTCGGAAAACCGGTTCCCACTTTTCCGGGACATGCTCTGGTTTGAGGCACCACTAGGCTGCGCGGGTGTTCCGCGCGGCCCTGACGGCCCGGAAAAACTGTTCGATCAGCGCCGGATCCTTGACGCCCGGCGCGCTTTCCACGCCTGAAGAAATGTCGATCCCAGGCGGGTTGGCAAGCCGAAGGGCATCGCCGATATTGGCGG
>NZ_RZRR01001084.1:0-1625 GCF_003998555.1 Mesorhizobium sp. M7A.F.Ca.CA.002.09.1.1
CCGCCACGCTGGCCGGCACCGTGCAGCCTTCGGCCGCCCACAGCCATCACCACAACCGCGAAATCGGCATCGGCATTGCTGCCGGCGTCGGCGGCTTCGTCCTCGGCAGCCTGCTCGCCCAGCCGCGCACCGTCTATGTCGACGAAGGCGGTGGCTCGTGGCATGTCCGCCGCTGCTACGATCGCTATGCCAGCTACGACGCGGACTCCGATACCTATCTCGGCCACGACGGATACCGCCACTATTGCCGTCTCTGAGGGGAGGACCCGTTCAGCAACAGAGGGGCCCATGCGAGCCCCTCTTCTGTTGTCTGGATGGTAGCGGTGCGTGCTCCATCGGCCGCTTCAGCGCAGAACTGAAGGGATTGGTCCGGCGACAGATCGGACAGTGTACAGAGATTTTCCGAGCGTCTATCCTGGACCGCGAAACGCGGGGAGAGACCCTTGGACGAGCAGGACCCCAGGGAAGACCTGGTCGAAACGGTTTTCCGCAACGGCACCGTCACCACCGTCGGCATCCTGCTGGCGTTTTCGCTGGGCTTCATCACCCATTGGGCCGCCAACCCGATCCCGTGGCAGACCTACCATCTTGTCGCCGTCCTGCCGATCCTGGCCGGCATTGCCTTGCAGATGCGGGCGCTCTCGCTGCTGCTCGACACGAAATGCCTGCAGCGGCGCATCTATGAACGCGCCAACCGCATCTTCATGGCCGGCCTGATATTCACCGCCTGCGGCGTCGGCATGGCCATCCTTCTCGATTTCTTCGATATCGCGACCAGGAGCGCGCTGCCCGGGGCGGGCTGATCAGCCGGCTCGCACGCCGCCGATCATCCTGGTCACCTCGGCTGCCGCATCGCGCACCAGCGGGCCGATCTCGGCCAGCCGCTCCGGCGTCACCCGCACCGTCGGTCCCGACACGGAAACGCCGCCGATCGGCTCGCCGAATTCGTTGAAGATGGCGGCTGCCACGCAGCGCATGCCGGGGTGCCGCTCCTCGTCGTCGACCGACCAGCCGCGCTGCTTGATCCGCGCCAGATCGTGGGCAAGCGCCGAAATGTCGGACAGCGTCCTGTCGGTGAAGCGCTGCAGGCCTGCCTTGCGCAGCATGGTTCCGACGCGCTCCGGCTCGAGATGCGCCAGCACCGCCTTGCCGATGCCGGACGCATGGAAGGGGCTGCGCGTGCCCGGCCGGAAGAAGGCGCGGATCGCCTGATGCGTCTCGACCTGGCTGACGAAGACCACGCAATCGTCCTCGGCGACGCCGAGATTGGCGGTCTCGCCGGTTCTCTCCATCAGCTCCTGCATGACGACACGCGCGCGGTCGACCAGCTTGCGGCGGCGCAGGAAGGCCGCGCCCATACGGTAGGTCTCGACGCCGATCGACCACAGCTGGTCTGATGTGTCGAATTCGACCATTCCGTGGTTTTGCAGCGTCGTCAGCATGCGGTAGGCGGTGGAGGCGGCAAGCCCGCTCTGCGCCGATATCTCGCTCAGCGACAGGCCGCTGCCTTCCGCGACAATGGCCAGGATTCTCAGCGCCCGATCGAGCGACTGCACCGAACTGGCCTCCGAGGGCCCATTGAAAGCGCGCGGCCGGCCGCGCGCTTTCAATGGGCCCTCGGAGGC
>NZ_RZRR01001085.1:0-1621 GCF_003998555.1 Mesorhizobium sp. M7A.F.Ca.CA.002.09.1.1
GGGCGTCATCATCCTGGGTGCCGCGATCTTCTACGGAGTGCGGGTGCGAAACCCCTGACCTGAGACGGCGAAAGCAAGCCGACCGGTGTTCGCCGGGACCGACAAATCCACGCGTTCAGACAATTGCAAACAGATGGAGAAACATGGATGTCACCGCCAAAAAACATCATGTGCTATGGCGACTCGCTGACCTGGGGCTGGGTTCCGGTCAAGGAGGGGTCGCCGACCTACCGCTACCCCTATGACCAGCGCTGGACCGGTGTGATGGCGGCGGCGCTGGGAGGGGGCTACCACATCATCGAGGAAGGCCTGAGCGCGCGCACGACATGTCTCGACGACCCCAACGATCCGCGCCTGAACGGGGCGAACTACCTGCCCTCGGCCATCGCCAGCCATCTGCCGCTGGACCTGGTCATCGTCATGCTCGGCACCAACGACACCAAGTCCTATTTCCGCCGGACGCCTTATGAGATCGCCAATGGAATGGCGAAACTGGTCGGGCAGATCCTGACCAGTGCCGGCGGCATCGGCACCCCTTATCCGGCCCCCAAGGCGCTGGTCATTGCGCCGCCGCCGCTGACCCCGATGCCCGATCCATGGTTCGAGGGCATGTTCGGCGGCGGGCACGAAAAATCCAGGGACCTGGCCAGGCAGTACAAGGCGATGGCGGATTTCATGAAGATCGATTTCCTCAATGCCGGCGATTACCTCACCACGGACGGTGTCGACGGAATTCATTTCACCGCCGCAAACAACGCCGATCTGGGACGCGCCGTCGCCGACAAGGTCAAGTCGATCCTCGAGCCGGGCCAGGTCAGCACCGCCGCTTGAAGCCGCCACGCCCGTCGGCTTGCGGCACACAGGCCCACGGCGCAGGTGTGTCGCAGGTTCCTCCGGCGATGCACATCGATGCGGGGCCGAACGATGCGTTTGGCCCCGCATTGATATGGCGCCCGGCGCCGGCAGATGTGCGTCGATCTAGGGGCTTGGCCTCGGAACATCATCGGCCGATGCTTTGGTTTGACGATCGAAGACGACCGCCAGGCCGTTCTTGACGGCAAGTGAGGCGACCATGTCGTCGAGCTCGCGATCGGGAATGGCGGGTTTGAGGACCTGCCGGATGGCCCGATAGGCCTGCTCGGTCGACACATAGTCATAGCGCTTTTTACGCGCTTCCACATATTGCTCGATGAGAATGCCCAATCGGCGGGCGGCTATGTCATCTGGCTGCTGCAAGGGAGCCTCCTCAAGCGTCGATCGTTTGCAGACCCCCCGGATGTAAAAACCCACGCTGCGAAAGTTAAGGCCTGCGGCTGGTCCGAAGCCAAATAAATACGCTGTGGTCATCGACGATCCGCACGGCAGCCAAGCCAAGCGTCGGTCAAGGCCTTGGGCGAAATAGGGCGGCAGCGATCGGCTCCCAAGCGCGGAGCGATCCGCCCAGACGTGCATTCACAACAGCGTCGACAGAGCGGCCATGAAGTGGTCGTTTTCCGAAGTCGAGCCGATGCTGACACGCACATAGGTGTCAAAGCCCTGCTGCTTCCACGGTTTGACGATGACCCCTTGCCGCAGCAGGCCTTCGACGAAGACGGAGGCATCTTGCCGGCAGTTGAAGAAC
>NZ_RZRR01001086.1:0-1620 GCF_003998555.1 Mesorhizobium sp. M7A.F.Ca.CA.002.09.1.1
TCGTCGATCTGCGGCTGCCGCGCACGATCCTGGCCATCTGCGTCGGCGCGGGCCTCGGCGTCGTCGGCGCGCTGCTGCAGACAGTGACCCGCAACGATCTCGCCGATCCGTTCCTGTTCGGCCTGTCGTCGGGCGCCGCCGCCGGTGCCGTTTCCGTCATCACCGTCTTCGGCGACAGCTTTGGCATCTGGACGTTGCCGGTCGCGGCCTTCACCGGCGGCATATTGGCCGCCGGCGTCGTCCTGCTGCTGGTCGCGCGGGTGAGGGGCCAAGGGCCGGAGCGGCTGATCCTCGCCGGCCTTGCCGTGTCCTTCATGTTCACCGCCTTGACCAACTACCTGGTCTTTGCCGGCGACCAGCGCGCCGCCCACTCCGTGTTGTTCTGGACGATGGGCGGCCTTGGCCTGGCGCGCTGGGACAATATCTGGCTCGGCGCGCTGGGTGCGGGCACCATTCTGGCTTACGCGCTGTGGAACCACCGCCGGCTCGATGCCTTCCTGGCCGGCGAAAACGCCGCCGAAAGCCTTGGCGTGCCAGTGGCGCGCATGCGCCGAATGACGTTTCTCGTCGCCGCCTTCTCGACGGCGATCCTGGTCTCTGTCGCCGGGGTCATCGGCTTCGTCGGGCTGATGATCCCGCATCTGTCGCGGCCGCTGGCAGGCCCCTTGCATCTGCGCCTGGTTGCCAGCTGCGCCGTCTTCGGCGCGGTGCTTTTGCTGGCCAGCGATCTTCTGGCCCGAACGCTGCTGCCGCCGCAGGAACTGCCGATCGGCATCATCACCAGCTCGGTCGGTGCGTTCTTCGTCGTCACCATGCTGATCCGCAACCGGCTTTGAGCGCCTTTGGCAACCGGTCGCCGGATCACACAGTCCAGAAATAGCGCACGATGTGGAAGAACACCGGGGCGGCGAAGACCAGGCTGTCGGTGCGGTCCATCATGCCGCCATGGCCTTCGATGAGATGGCCCCAGTCCTTGACGCCCTGGTCGCGCTTGATGGCCGAGGCGACCAGCCCGCCTAGGAATCCCATCGAGCAGGCGACGAAGGCCACGCCTGCCGCCTGCAGCGCCGAGAAGGGCGTCACGAACGACAACAGCGCGCCGAGCAGGCTCGCCGACACCAATCCGCCGATCAGCCCTTCCCAGGTTTTCGACGGCGAGACGTTCGGCGAAAACCGGTGTTTACCAAACAGCTTGCCGAAGATGTACTGCAGCACGTCGCTGCCTTGCACGACGATGATCAGGAAGGCGATCAGCAGCAAGGTGCGGCCTTCGAAGCCTGGCACGTCGAGTGTCAGCAGGGCGGGGACGTGGCTGACGCAATAGACCGAGATCATCACCGCCCATTGCTGCGCGGCGATCCGCTCGAGGAAGCGTTCGGTGTCGCCATGCAGCGCCGTGATGGCCGGCATCAAGAGGAAGCAGTAGACCGGAATGAAGATGACGAAGAGCCCGTACCAGGCGGTCCACACCAGCCAGTACTGAAACGGGATGATGATGCCGAACATGCCGAGCAGCACCCAATGGTCGCTGCGGCGCGTATGCGTCAGCGTCACGAATTCGCGCAGCGCGGCGAAGGAAATCAGCGCAAACAGGATGGTCATCCCGTAACGGCCGAAGAA
>NZ_RZRR01001087.1:0-1616 GCF_003998555.1 Mesorhizobium sp. M7A.F.Ca.CA.002.09.1.1
CTCTCAAGCTGAGATAGGAAGCCCTTTGATCCCCGCCGCATCCTTTTCAGGCAAGCGCGTTTCGCTCTTCGGGCTTGGTGGCTCGGGGATCGCGACGGCGCGCGCGCTGATCGAGGGCGGCGCGGACGTGCTGGCCTGGGACGACAATCCCGACAGTGTGGCCAAGGCCGCCATTGCCGGTATCGCGACCGCTGATTTGCGCGGCGCCGACTGGGCGAAATTCTCGGCCTTCGTGCTGTCGCCTGGTGTGCCGCTGACGCATCCCAAGCCGCATTGGACGGTGGAACTGGCGCGCGGCTCAGGCGTCGAGATCATCGGCGACATCGAGCTTTTCTGCCGCGAGCGGGTGCTGAGCGCGCCGACAGCGCCTTTCATCGCCATCACCGGCACCAACGGCAAGTCGACGACGACCGCGCTGACCGCGCACATCCTGAAAGCCGCGGGACGGGATGCCCAGATGGGCGGCAATATCGGCCGCGCGGTGATGACGCTCGATCCGCCCGAGCCCGATCGGCACTATGTCGTCGAGTGTTCGTCCTACCAGATCGACCTCGCGCCCTCGATCAATCCGACGGCCGGCATCCTGCTCAACCTGACGCCCGATCATCTCGACCGCCACGGCACCATGCAGCACTACGCCGCGATCAAGGAGCGGCTGGTGGCCGGCAGCGAGACGGCGATCGTCGGCATCGACGATTCCTGGTGCGCGCAGATTGCCGAGCGGCTGGAGCGGGCGGGGCGGCATGTCATCCGCATTTCCAAGCGCCTGCCGCTGACCGACGGCTATTTCGCCGATGGCAGCAATTTGATGGAAGCTGTGCACGGCCGTTACAGCCGTGTCGCCTTCCTCGAAGGCATCGGCTCCTTGCGTGGCCAGCACAATGCCCAGAACGCTCTGGCTGCGGTCGCCGCTTGCCTCAAGGTCGGGCTGGAGCTTGGCGAGATCCAGTCGGGGCTGGAAAGCTTTCCCGGCCTCGCGCACCGCATGGAGCAGGTCGGCCGCAAGGACCATGTGCTGTTCATCAACGATTCCAAGGCGACCAATGCCGATGCTGCGGCGCCGGCGCTGTCGAGCTTCGCGCGCATCTACTGGATCGCCGGCGGCCTGCCCAAGGAAGGCGGCATCGAACCCTTGCGCGGTTTCTACCCGCGCATCGCCAAGGCCTATCTGATCGGCGAGGCGGCGCCGGCGTTTTCGGCGACGCTGGGCGAGGCCGTGCCCTACGAGATTTCAGGCACGCTGGCCGCGGCGGTCGAGCACGCCGCGCATGATGCGGCTAAGGACGACAGCGGCGAGGCGGTGGTGCTGCTGTCGCCGGCCTGCGCCAGCTTCGACCAGTTCAAGAATTTCGAAGTTCGCGGCGAAGCCTTCAGGCAAGCTGCGAATGCTATCGAGGGTGTGAAACCCATCGGAGGGGCACGATAATGCAGAGCCGTCTCGACAAAAGTCCGGTTGCGACCTGGTGGTGGACGATCGATCGCTGGTTCCTGGCGGCGTTCCTGTCGCTGATGGGCCTCGGTATCGTGCTGTCCTTCGCGGCGAGCCCGGCGGTCGCCGAACGCATCGGCCTCGACAGTTTCCACTTCGCCACCAGGCAGATCATCTTCACCGTACC
>NZ_RZRR01001088.1:0-1616 GCF_003998555.1 Mesorhizobium sp. M7A.F.Ca.CA.002.09.1.1
GGTTTCTGCACGCCGCAGCAGCACGAGCAGTTTCTCGACGAGACGCCGCATTTCGAGCGGATGATCTCCAACGAGGGGATTCACTTCTTCAAATTCTGGCTGAACATCGGCCGGGAAACGCAGCTCGAGCGCTTCCACGACCGCCGCTACAGCCCGCTGAAGAGCTGGAAGTTTTCGCCCATCGACGTTGCGGGCATCACCAAGTGGGACGACTACACCAAGGTGCGCGACACAATGTTCGAGCGCACCCACAAGGAATTCGCGCCGTGGATCATCGTACGGGCCAATGACAAGCGGCGCGCGCGGCTTGCGGTCATGCGGCGCATCCTGTCGTCTCTGCCCTATGAGGGGCGCGATCTCGAAATCATCGGCAAGGAAGACAAGAAGATCATCGGCGAAGGGCCGTCATTCCTGGGAAAACAGGATTGACGCTTTTTTGCGTCGCGCGGCAGGAACCGCGCGACGCAATCATGATGCTTAAGCCGCCAGCCTGGCGATACGCTGCAATCGCCGCAGCGTCGTATCATCCTGCAGCGCCTGCTGGAAAAGCGAGATCTCCTGATCGATGCGATCGCAGAGGGCCTCGGTGTTCCCCTTCAGCAGGCCGCGCGTCTGCAGCAGGGCGGCGACCGGCTTCTTGACGAGCTGTCTTGCCCGACCAAGGGCCGCCTCCTCGACGGTGCCTCCCGGCACGATCTCCGCGACCAGGCCGAGCGCCCTGGCATCTTCGGCGCGAAGCGTGTCGCCGAGGCAGAAGAAGCGGAAGGCACCGGCGTAGCCGAGCTTCTGCGGCGCCAGGATGCTGGTCGCCGCATCCGGCACCAGGCCGAAATCGACGAACGGCACCCTGAACGTGCTCTCATCGGACGCGATCACCATGTCGCAATGGAACAGGATGGTGCAGCCGACACCGACGGCATCGCCATCGACGCAGGCAAGGATGGGCTTTGGAAACGTCGCCAGCGTGCGGAACAGGTCGGTGACGGCGGCGATCAGTTTCTGGTGCTTGGTGGCGTCGAGGAATTCGGAGAAGTCGCCGCCCAGACAGAAACAGCCTGCCAGGCCGCGCAAGACGACGACGCGAACCTCCTCATTGTCGGCTGCTTCATGGAAGGTCCTTGCCAGGCTTTCATAGGCCCTCCTGTCCAGCACCGGCCGGCCGTCACTCGACGACACGGTGACCACCAGCGTGTGGTTGCGAAGTTCAGGTTGCGGATGTGTGCTCATGACTGTCTCCGATCTCATGACGCACGCCTTTGCCCGAGCATGTCGGGATATCCCCTGGCCAGCACGGGAGCAAAATGATTGCGGCGCGACCGCACCACATCGAGTGTGTGCTCGTTGAAGGTCAGCAAGGTGGCGACCACCTGCTGGTTGCCATAGGTGCGCTGATAGCCAAGCGGGGTCGCCAGGAAATGCAGTTGCAAGGCGCGCAGCACCCACATCGGCTCGAACTCGATGATCACCTTGTCGACGCCGCGCTTCAGCCCCCACTCGACGAAACCGGCAATCAGTTCGGTGCCGACGGTCGAAACGCCGCGACGGCCATCGCGAAAACCGGGAGCCACCGCATAGCGGGTCAATTCCCAGATGTTTGGACCCGACGGCGGCGTTCC
>NZ_RZRR01001089.1:0-1616 GCF_003998555.1 Mesorhizobium sp. M7A.F.Ca.CA.002.09.1.1
CCTGCCAGCCGCATGACGCCTTTTCCACCGCCCGCCACAACCATTGCGACTGCGACGGCGCCCTGGTCGCCTCGGCGAAAGCGATCCGTGACGACAACGCAACGCCGCGCAAGATGCGCGGCGAGGCCGAACTGCTGATCGCCACCTTCGCCATTCCCGTCTGCAAGGTCTTCCCGCAGGGCTTCATGCCGCCGCGCGATCCGGCGCAATTGAGCGCCCTGAAGACCGGAGCGGCCGGGTGAAGGGTCGCGCATTCATCGCCGTTGTTCTGTTCGGGCTGGCTGTCCTTGCCGGCTGTGCCGGTACTGGTCGCAATGCCTGCGATCTCCTGCAAGGCCAGAGCGCTTGCGCGCGACCCGCGCTCTCCGCGGAGACAGCTGGGCCGCGGATCGCCGCCGCGCAGTTTTTCGGCGACGCCGGCACCAGCGACTACGAAAAACGCTTCCTGGCGCTGCTCGCCCGCCATCAGCTTGGCGCCATGGACCGCGCCAACGGCACCGGCCCTTTCGGCCACGACCGCCATGAGATCGCCAACAGCGATTTCCAGGCGACCTACCGGACGCTGCAAAAACTGGCCGGGCCGGTTGCCGAAACGCATCTGCCGCCGGCCGACGCCAACAGCGGCGAGGGTCATTTTGACGGACGCTGGCGGGTGTCGCGACAGACGCTCTACATCGATGCGGCGGCGCGGCCTTCGGCGCCCAAGACCTTCGATTTCTCCGGCCTGCAAGCGCGCAGCGTCGAGATCGTGCTGCGCCAGGCCGGCAAGCAACCGGCCGACATCGAAGGCGTCTGCGACGGCACGCTGGCGATCCGTGCCGGCGGCGCTTCACGCACCATCGCCACGGGCACGGCATTTCGCTTTCGCCTGTCCGGCGAGGACGATACGGTCAGCCTGTTTCCAAGTGACGGCCTGAACCGCTGCGCGGCAAGAATCCGCTCCAGCCTTGCTCCGGCCGGCGCGCCGCTCACCATCCGACGCGAAGAGACCGCCGATCCGGCGCTTGCCGCTTTCGACAGTCGCTACGAGCGTTGCCCGACGCCAGACCCAACCGGCCTCGATCCTCTCAGCCGCGCCTTCTATGCCAGCCGTTGGCTGTCGCAGACCTGTGCCTTGCCGATCGGAAAGCCGCGCCTGCTGCGCAAATCGCGCGACGGCTTCAACGCCAAGGTCGAGGCGCTGATGGGAGCGCCGCTGTCCGACAGCGCCATCGACAAGGGCGACCCGGAGCTGCCGCTCGACTTCTCCAGGGCCCCAAAACTGAAGCTGATCTATCTGTCATCCCTGGAGTTCAAGGCCGACTTCTCCGGCCGCATCATCGAACGGCTGATCCGTCATCATGCAGCCCTCGGCACCAAGGTGCGCATCCTGGTCACCGACGTGCTGGAGCGCGACAAGGACGACGCCATGCTGCATCGGCTGGCGGCCGAATTCCCCAATGTCGGGCTGCAGGAATATCGCTGGCGGGCGGACCGGGGCGCGCCGATCGACGAGCAGATTTCACAATTGCACAAGGTCCATCACGTCAAGATGCTGGCGACGCTTGCCGACGATCCACGGCGGTCGCGCGCCATCATCGGCGGCCGCAACATCCATGACGGCTTCCTGTTCCACC
>NZ_RZRR01001090.1:0-1615 GCF_003998555.1 Mesorhizobium sp. M7A.F.Ca.CA.002.09.1.1
GCCGATGCGCTCGGCAAGCTCGTTGTTGGTGATGCGGGCGTCGGCCCGCAGCTCACGCAGGATTTTCAGGTCGAAATCGTCGGCTATCTTCTGCTGCACTTTCGGTCTCTCCAGGCAATTTGTTGCGGGGATGCAGCCATGTGAGCCCAAAAATAGCAAGGACTGGCGGAACGAGATCGCATAAATTGCCGTTCACTATTTCAGTCGAACAGGCAGGAAAAGCCATGACCGCGCCACGCCCGTCGAAAACCCATATCGGCAACCACAAGCTCCACCCGGAGACGCTGATGCTGAGCTATGGCTTCGATCCGCAGCTTTCGGAGGGCGCCGTCAAGCCGCCGGTGTTCCTGACCTCGACCTTCGTGTTCAAGTCGGCGGAGGAGGGACGCGACTTCTTCGACTACACCTCCGGCAGGAAGGAGCCGCCGAGCGGCACCGCCTCCGGCCTGGTCTATTCGCGCTTCAATCATCCCAACAGCGAGATCGTCGAGGACCGGCTGGCGATCTATGAGGGGACGGATGCCTGCATCCTGTTTTCATCGGGCATGTCGGCGATCGCCACGACGCTGCTCGCCTATGCCCGTCCGGGCGACGTCATCCTGCATTCGCAGCCACTCTACGGCGGCACGGAGACGCTTTTGACGCGCACGCTCTCCGGTTTCGGCATCGGTGCTGTCGGTTTCGCGGATGGCGTGGACGAGCCGGCGGTGCGCACGGCCGCCGACGCGGCCGTCGCGAAAGGCCGCGTGTCGGTCATCCTGATCGAGACGCCGTCAAACCCGACCAACAGCCTGGTCGACCTCGCGCTGATGCGCAAGATCGCCGACGAGATCGGCGCGAGCCAAGGGTCAACGCCGATCATCGTGTGCGACAACACATTGCTGGGTCCGGTGTTCCAGCGGCCGATCGAACATGGTGCCGACGTGTCGGTTTATTCGCTGACCAAATATGTCGGCGGCCATTCCGACCTGATCGCGGGTGCCGCCATGGGCAGCAAGGCTATCACCAAGCCGATCAAGGCGCTGCGCGGCGCGATCGGCACGCAGCTCGACCCGCATTCCTGCTGGATGCTCGGCCGCTCGCTGGAGACGCTGTCGATCCGCATGGAGCGGGCCAACGACAATGCTCGCCTGATCGCCGAATTCCTGCGCGACCACGCCAAGGTCGACAAGGTGCACTACCTGCCGTTTCTGGGCGAGAATACGCCGGCCGGCCGCGCCTACAGGGCGCAATGCAGCGGCGCCGGATCAACCTTCTCCTTCGACATCAAGGGCGGGGAGAAGGCGGCTTTCGCCTTCCTCAACGGATTGCAGATCTTCAAGCTGGCGGTGAGCCTCGGCGGAACGGAATCGCTGGCCAGTCACCCCGCGGCCATGACCCATTCGGGCATTCCCTTCGAGGTGCGCCAGCGCATCGGCGTGCTGGAGACCACGGTCAGGCTGTCGATCGGCGTCGAGCATCCGGACGATCTGATCGCCGACCTGACGCAGGCGCTGGCGGCGGTCTGACCGCTATCGCTGAAGCCGGACAGGACGGCCCTAGGATCTCTATACGTCATCACAAAAACGTGTGGTTGGATACATTGTGCCGCCAGGCCGTTCCGTTGGCGCATGCG
>NZ_RZRR01000108.1:0-9425 GCF_003998555.1 Mesorhizobium sp. M7A.F.Ca.CA.002.09.1.1
GATCAAGGAAGGCGAGCGTTTCGCCGTTCTATCCGACATCCTCGGTGACGAGGATCACCTCGGCGACATGGACTTCAAGGTCGCCGGCACCGCCAACGGCATCACCTCGCTGCAGATGGATATCAAGATCGAAGGCATCACCGAGGAGATCATGAAGATCGCGCTGGACCAGGCCAAGGATGGCCGCCAGCACATCCTCGGCGAGATGGCGCATGCTCTGACCGGCGCGCGTTCGGAACTGGGTGAGTTCGCACCGCGCATCGAAGTGATGCACATCCCGACCGACAAGATCCGTGACGTGATCGGCTCGGGCGGCAAGGTGATCCGCGAGATCGTCGAAAAGACCGGCGCCAAGATCAACATCGAGGACGACGGCACGGTCAAGATCGCTTCGTCCAATGCCAAGGAGATCGAGGCGGCGAAGAAGTGGATCCACACCATCGTCGCCGAGCCGGAAGTCGGCGAGATCTACGAAGGTACGGTCGTCAAGACCGCGGACTTCGGCGCTTTCGTCAACTTCTTCGGCCCGCGTGACGGCCTCGTCCACATCTCGCAGCTTGCCAACGACCGGGTCGCCAAGACCTCGGACGTGGTCAAGGAAGGCGACAAGGTCTGGGTCAAGCTGATGGGCTTCGACGAGCGCGGCAAGGTCCGCCTGTCGATGAAGGTCGTCGACCAGGCCACCGGCAAGGAACTCGCCCGCGACAAGAAGACCGAAGGCGAAGAAAACGCCGCCTGATTGGTCTGAGATCATGAATCGAAACGGGCGCGGCTTATGTCGCGCCCGTTTTCATTTTCAGCCTGGGTTTCAAAGCGCTTAGACAAGTCGAGATCGAACAATGTCCGCCGAGCCGTTGAAGACGCTTTTCCATCCCTTCGAGGCGGAGGCTGTTGCTTTGCCGGGAAAGGGCACGCGCGCCCTGTTTTTCGGCGCTGAGCCGGGTTTTCGCCTGCCTGAAGGCTTTGAGGCGACGCTTCACCTCGTACAGGGCTTCCGGCCGCATTTTAGCGTGCTGCAGGCGTCTGGCTTCGTCGTCACCGCGCAAGTGGAAGGCGATGGCTTCGATATGGCACTTGTGCTTGCCGGCCGGCATCGCGGCTTGAACGAAGTGCGCATCGCGCAGGCGCTTGAGTGCGTGGCGCCGGGCGGCCTGGTCGTCATTGCCGGCGGCAAGGACGATGGCATTGCCAGCCTGCGCAAGCGCGTTGACGAGCTTGTGCCGCTTGAAGGCCATTTGCCCAAATATCACGGCATTGCCTTCTGGCTGCGACGTCCCGCCGATCTGGCCGCCGCGGAAGAATTGCGCGCTGCCAACCCCGCTCTGCTGGTTGAAGGCCGGTGCCACACCGCGCCCGGCATGTTCTCGTTCGACCGGATCGATACCGGATCGAAATTGCTGGTCGAGAACCTGCCCAATGACCTGCGTGGCAGCATTGCCGATCTCTGCGCCGGCTGGGGCTATGTGGCGGCCGAGATCGCCGCCCGCTCCCCCGGCGTTCAGGCGCTCGACCTCTATGAGGCCGATTTCGCCGCGCTTGAAGCCGCGAAGCTCAATCTGGCAGCGGTCAGCCAGCCGACCGCCAGGAATTTCTTCTGGATCGATCTGCTGAAGGAACCAGTCGAGAAGCGCTACGACGCGATTGCCATGAACCCGCCCTTTCACCGCAGCCGGGCGGCCGAGCCGGAGATCGGCGCCGGCATGATCCGAGCGGCGGCCAAGGCCTTGAAGCCGGGTGGGCGGCTGTTCATGGTCGCCAACCGTCAGCTTCCCTACGAACCGATCTTGGCGGCTGTCTTTTCGAGCCATGCCGAACTCGCTCGTGACGGCATGTTCAAGGTGCTTTCCGCTCGTCGTTGAAGCATGATCCCGAAAGTGGATACCGGTTTCGGAAAAGATCATGCTCAAAAACAGATATCGCGTCGCACTCAATGCAGATTGGCAACGCGCCGGACCTCATCGGTGATATGCACGTCGCCGACCCTGATCTTGAGGGGGGCGGGCCTGCCATACAGGTAGCCTTGCACCACCTCGCAGCCGGCTGCCCTGAGCAGTGTCGCCTGGCTTTCGGTCTCGACGCCTTCGGCAATGATGCTGACGCCGAGCGCGCGCGAAAGCCCGACGATGGTCGAGACGACCGCGCCGGAGCTGGAATCTGTGTCGAGGCGGCTGACGAAGGACCGGTCGATCTTCAGCTTGCCGAATGAGAAATCGATCAGGTAGCTCAAATTGGAATAGCCGGTGCCGAAATCATCGACGGCGACCGAAATGCCGATATCCGCAAGCTCCTTCAGGATGGCGGCGGCGCGGTCGCGATCCTGCATCATCGCCGTCTCGGTCACTTCCAGTTCCAGCCGTGACGGCTTGATGCCGGTGCTCGTCATGGTGTCGCGCACGATGCCGACGAAGTCCTTGGTCATGAACTGGACGGGCGAGATGTTGACGGCGACGAAGCAGTCGTCGGGCAGATGCCGGGCGTCGCTGCAGGCTTTGCGCAGCACCCATTCGCCGATCGGGCCGATCATGCCGGTTTCCTCGGCGATCGGAATGAACTCCATCGGCGGGATCATGCCGCGTTCCGGATGCCGCCAGCGGATCAGCGCTTCGTAGCCGACGATGCGGCCGGTCGGGAGATCGAGCTGCGGCTGGTAATGAAGGTCGAAGTCACCGCGCTCGAAGGCTGTATGCAGTTCGGATTCGATCCACTGGCGATGGTCGGCGACCCTGCCCATTTCGGCATGGAAGACGGACCAGTTGCCGACGCCGCTGGCGCGCGCGTTCTGCAGCGCCAGATTGGAGCGGCGCAGGATGAGGACGGGATCGACACCGTCCTTTGGCATCGCCACGATGCCGACCGACAGGCTGACCGATTGCAGGTGCGTACCGAGATCATAGGGCTCCATCATCTCGTCGATGAGCCTCTCTATGGTGCTTTCCAAGGACCCTGCGACTTGGTTGTCGGGGAGCAGGATCGCGAATTCACCGGCGCCGATGCGTCCGATCAGCGCGCGCGGCGGCACGCACGTCTTCAAGCGCTTGGTGAAGGCGCGGATCAGCTCGTCGCCCTGGCTGTAGCCGATGGCGTCATTGATCTGCTTGAACCGGTCGATGTCGATATCGATGAGGAACATCGGCTCGCCGGTCCGGCTGGTCGCGCATGCCGCCTCGGCAATCTTGCCGACCATCGCCGGACGTGCCACCAGGCCGGTCAGCTTGTCGAAATGGGTTTCCGTGAAGACGAAATCCGCCGATTCATCGACGCCGGCGAAGAAGGACATCGCGGCGACCGACGCCGCCAGTGCGCAAAGAGCGGCCATCACCGAGACCATCATGTCGGCGGAGATGCCGGCAAAGCCATCGCCGAGACCGAGCTTCAGGCCCCAGAGCCCGAGGACGAAACTGCCGAGACCCGAACTCGCTATGGTGAGCAGTCGGAACACCGGTGTTCGCTTCGGGTTGCTGACGGCGAGCATTGAAAGTTCCCCTGAGTACGGAGCTTTCTACCGGATATCTCCTTAAAATGAGTTTCCGCGAATGAATCCAATTTTATTGGACCGGAAGTATTTCTTGAGCGGATCAATGCGACTGGCGCTGAAACGGGGTTTAGCCGCGCGCTTTAAGCTTCGTGTTTTCAGATGTCCGCCATTTCAAAACCGTCGCGCACCTTTGGCCGACAGGCGTTAGTCTCGCCCGCCGTCGGTCTGCTTCAATTCGTCGAGCGTCGGCATGGAAACGATGTGATAGCCGGAATCGACATAGTGGATTTCGCCGGTAACCCCGGAAGACAGATCCGACAACAGATAAAGCGCCGAACCACCGACCTCGTCGATGGTCACCGTGCGGCGCAGTGGCGAGTTTCGCTGCTGGTAGGAGAACATGTGGCGGGCGTCCGAAATGCCGGCGCCGGCGAGCGTGCGCACGGGCCCAGCCGATATGCCGTTTACCCTGATGCCGCGCGGACCGTAATCGTTGGCGAGGTAGCGCACGCTGGCCTCCAGTCCGGCCTTGGCGACGCCCATGACATTGTAGTTCGGCATGACGCGGACGGAGCCCGCATAGGTCAGCGTGATCATCGATCCGCCGTCCTTCATCAAGGTGGCCGCATGGCGGGCGACCTCGGTGAAGGAGTAGCAGGAGATCACCATGGTGCGGACGAAATTGTCCCGGCTGGTGTCGGCGTAGAGGCCTTTCAACTCGTTCTTGTCGGAAAAGCCGATGGCGTGGACGATGAAATCCAGCCCGCCCCATTCGTTGCCCAGGGTCTCGAACGTGGCGGCGACCGAAGCGCTGTCCTCGACGTCGCACGGCACGACCAGCGAGGCGCCGAGCTTGTCGGCCAGCGGCTTGACCCGGCGTCCGAAGGCATCGCCCTGATAGGTGAAGGCGAGTTCCGCCCCGTGTTCGGATAATTTCCGGGCGATGCCCCAGGCGATCGAATGATCGTTGGCGACACCCATGACAAGCCCGCGCTTGCCCTTCATCAATCCGTCCATGGCCGGCAAATCCTTATGCGGAATAGCGCTGGAAAACGAGCGTGGCGTTGGTGCCACCGAAGCCGAACGAATTGGACAAAACAGTGTCGATCCTGGCGTCGTCGATGCGCTTTCGCACGATCGGCATGCCCTCGAATTCGGGGTCGAGGGTCTCGATATGGGCGCTTTCGCCGATGAAACCGCCCTGCATCATCAGGATCGAGTAGATGGATTCCTGCACGCCGGCCGCGCCCAGCGAATGGCCGGTCAGCGACTTCGTCGAGGTGATGTACGGCATCTCTGGGCCGAACACCTCGCGGATGGCGCCCATTTCCTTGGAATCTCCCACCGGCGTCGAGGTGCCATGGGTGTTGATGTAGTCGACCGGCGTGGAAACCGTGGCCAGCGCCTGGCGCATGCAGCGGACCGCGCCTTCGCCTGAAGGAGCAACCATGTCGTAGCCATCCGACGTCGCGCCATAGCCGACGATCTCGGCATAGATCTTGGCGCCGCGCGCCTTGGCATGCTCAAGCTCTTCCAGCACCAGCACACCGGCGCCCCCGGCAATGACGAAGCCGTCGCGATTGACGTCATACGCACGGGAGGCGGTCGATGCCTTGTCGTTGAATTTCGACGACATGGCGCCCATGGCGTCGAACAGGTCCGACATCGTCCAGTCGAGATCCTCGTGGCCGCCGGCGAAGACGATGTCCTGCTTGCCCCATTGGATCAATTCATAGCCATTGCCGATGCAATGCGCCGAGGTCGAACAGGCCGACGAGATCGAGTAGTTGACGCCGTGGATCTTGAACCATGTGGCAAGCGTCGCCGATGCGGTCGACGACATTGCCTTCGGCACCGCGAATGGACCGATGCGCTTGGGACTGCCGTTCTTCAGCGTCGTTTCGGCAGCTTCGACGATGGTGCGGGTGGATGGTCCGCCCGATCCCATGACGATGCCGGTGCGCTCATTGGTGATGTCGCTCTCGCCGAGGCCCGCATCCGCGATCGCCTGGTCCATGGCGACGTGGTTCCATGCAGCACCCTGGCTCAGGAAGCGCATCGCACGGCGATCGATCATCGCCGATGGATCGAGCGTCGGCGCTCCCCAGACCTGGCAGCGGAAGCCGTGTTCGGCGAAGGAATCCGAGAAGCTGATGCCTGATCTGGCGTCATGCAGCGAGGCTTGCACCTCGTTGGCATTGTTGCCGATCGACGACACGATGCCGAGGCCTGTGACTACGACACGTCTCATTCGCAACTCCTTCCAGGGATGCTGGCCAAAGGGGGCCGGCCAGGGGTGCCGGTCAGCCGACCGCCGACTGCTTGGACAGACCGACTTTCAAATCCGTTGCCGCGTATATGGGTTCGCCATCCGCCTTCAGCCAGCCATCGGCGATGCCGAGCACCAGCCGGCCCCGCATCACGCGCTTGAAGTCGATGCCATATTCGACCTTCTTCACCGAAGGCGTGACCATGCCCTTGAATTTCACTTCGCCGGTCGACAGCGCCATTCCCTTCCCGGGTTCGCCAAGCCAGCCAAGATAGAAGCCCGTCAGTTGCCACATGGCGTCGAGGCCGAGGCACCCCGGCATGATCGGATTGCCGATGAAATGGCAGGCAAAGAACCACAGGTCCGGCTTGATGTCGAACTCCGCGCGGATGAAACCCTTCTCGAAGGCGCCGCCGGTCTCGCTGATCTCGGTGATGCGGTCGAACATCAGCATTGGCGGATAGGGAAGCTGGGCGTTGCCCGGTCCGAACAGTTCGCCGCGGGCGCAGGCCAGCAATTCGTCGTACTCGTAGCTGGATTTACCCGCCATCAATCTCATCCCATATCGTTCCGGGCCATCGGGTGCCCTTGTCGTTGGTTTCCTAACACAATCTGTTTCAGGCCGGAAACCGGCGTTTGCGCTTAGCCTGCTCGTCTGCCTGGGTCAATGCGCGCTATTGATCGCATTCGGACGACAGAATATATGTCCTGAGAGGTCCGGTTTCGGCAGACGTTCATTTTTTTGCCATTCTGGGCGTGTCTTGGGGCGGAACTGTGGGGTTCGACGAGAAGATGGACCTGGACGGCCGGAAGGAAAATGTCGCTGTGGACAAGCGGGTCCGTGAAGCCGGGCTGAGGCCGACGCGTCAGCGCATTGCGCTGGCCGATCTGCTTTTCGCCAAGGGCGACCGGCATCTGTCGGCCGAGGAACTGCACGAGGAGGCGGTTGCCGCCGGCGTGCCGGTGTCGCTGGCCACCGTCTACAATGCCCTTCACCAGTTTACCCAGGCGGGACTTTTGCGCATCCTCGCCGTCGAAGGCGCGAAAACCTATTTCGACACCAACACCTCCGACCACCACCATTTCTACATCGAAGGCGAAAACCGTATATTCGACATCGACAGCGGTCCGGTGACGGTTGCGAACCTGCCGGAGCCTCCGGAAGGGATGGAGATCGCCAATGTCGACATCGTCGTGAGGCTGCGCCCCAAACGCCGCGAATGACTGGCGAGGCCGGAATCATCTGCCAAGCCAGAATTATCGGCCAGGGATGAAACCCCTCGATCTCGTAATCCGGCTCGAATGGGCGATCGTGGCACTGGCTGCCGTCATTTTCTACGGTTCGACCGGCATCTCCTGGTGGCTCTTCGGATTGCTTATCCTGGCGCCTGACCTATCGATGTCGGGCTATCTGGCCGGTCCGCGCGTCGGTGCCCTTGCCTACAACGCCTTGCACATCCTGATCGTGCCCGTGCTGCTGCTGCTCGGCGGGCACATGTGGGGCAATGCGGCCGCGATGGCGGTTGCGCTGATATGGATCGCCCACATCGCCATCGACCGTGCGCTGGGCTACGGTCTGAAGCTGCCGACCGGCTTCCAGGACACCCATCTCGGCCGTATCGGGCATAAAGCCAGGACCGCGAAAGAGAATCAGTCCTTGACCCGTTCGCCGGGATAGGCGCCCCAGACGACCGACTGGGCAAGCCAGCCGGTGTGGCCGTCGAACGTCATTTCGCACCACTGGCCGTCGCAGGATTTGATCGTACCCATGACGCCAGGTTCGATCATCGCGACCACCCTTGCATCCTTGTCGGGGCTGTTGAGAAGATTGATCCGGGTGCCCTTGCCACGCTGCCATGGTGCGACGATTGCCGTGCGTCGGCCGGAAAGCAGCGACTGGTTGATCCAGCCTTCCGAACCATCGGCATCGCGCACGCGGCGCCATGTGTCGAATTCCTGGATGATCTCCATCGGCAGGCCGGCCTTCATGTACATCCAGTCGACCGAGTAGTTGGCGCCGGGGCCGACGCGCGAGTTGACGCGGCCGGATTTCAGGCTGACGAATCGCGGCAGCGGCAGGCCGCTCGGCCCGAGCGTGACGACGCTCTGGGCAGGTGCAGCCGCACTCTGTGCCGCCGTAAGCGGAGAATAAAGCAGAGCGCCGAAAAATGCTGCACTGAGGGCCAGGCGAAGCGACGCGAAACCAGACACTTTCATTCCTTTCGGCGCTTGCCTCGGCGCCCCTTTTTCTTTGTCTTCGGCGGCACCGCTTGTTACATGGGTAATCGGCACCGCGACCGGCTTTCAGTTTCGCCGGTCTTGGTTAAAGAGGTCTCAACGAGATCGGGTTAGAGCAATTCCAGCAAACCTGTGAAGCGGTTTTGCGTTCGGAATTGCGGCAAATACTCGAGAGGGAAACAATGGCAGGCAAAAAAAGGCCTCTCGTCGTCATCACGCGCAAGCTGCCCGACCCGGTCGAGACCCGCATGCGCGAACTGTTCGACGCAAGGCTGAATGTCGAGGACCGGCCGATGACGCAGCCGGAACTGGTCGCGGCGGTCAAGGAAGCCGACGTTCTGGTGCCGACCATTACCGACAATATCGACGCGGCGCTGATCGCTCAGGCAGGCGACAACCTCAAGCTGATCGCCAATTTTGGCAACGGCGTCGACAAGATCGATGTCGCGGCTGCGGCCAAGAGGGGCATCACCGTCACCAACACGCCGAATGTCCTGACCGAAGACACCGCCGACATGACGATGGCGCTGATGCTGGCGGTGCCGCGGCGGCTCGCGGAAGGCGCCAATGTGCTCACCGGCGACAAGAAATGGGCCGGCTGGTCGCCGACCTGGATGCTGGGCCGGCGCATCTGGGGCAAGCGGCTCGGCATTGTCGGCATGGGGCGGATCGGCACGGCCGTAGCCAGGCGGGCCAAGGCCTTCGGACTGTCGATCCACTATCACAACCGCCACCGCGTGCTGCCGGCCGTGGAAGACGGGCTGGAGGCGACCTATTGGGAAAGCCTCGACCAGATGCTGGCCCGCATGGATATCATCTCGGTCAACTGTCCCTCGACGCCGGCAACCTTCCATCTGCTTTCGGCGCGGCGGCTGGCGCTACTGCAGCCCACCGCCTATGTCGTCAACACCGCGCGCGGCGACATCATCGACGAGGAAGCACTGGTCAAGCTGATCCAGGACGGCAAGATCGCCGGCGCCGGCCTCGATGTCTACGAGCACGAGCCGGCCTTGAACGGCAAGCTGCTGAAGCTCGCGGCCAAGAACAAGGTCGTGCTTTTGCCGCATATGGGCTCGGCGACGCTCGAGGGCCGTATCGACATGGGTGAAAAGGTCATCATCAACATCCGCGCCTTCGTTGACGGCCACCGCCCACCAGACCGCGTGCTGCCGCTCAGGACCTGACACTGTCGCGGTGCGATATCCGTGGCCCACAAACCGTAAGATAAGACTTACGGGAGAGCTTTGCGCATGGTGATCGAGGTCGGCCTGGCATAGCCGTCATGCGCCGTCCGTCCAGTTTCGCGAAAGCCGAGGCGAGCAAAGGCCGCGTGGTTCGCGGTCAACTCGATCCGCGTCTGAAGCTCGATGGCGGCCTTGCCGCGGCCGCGGGCAAGGTCTTCGACCGCCTGCATCAGCCGCCGGCCGATGCCTTGTCCCTGGC
>NZ_RZRR01001091.1:0-1614 GCF_003998555.1 Mesorhizobium sp. M7A.F.Ca.CA.002.09.1.1
CTTTACAAATATTTGTATTTATGTGAAGTCATGACGATTGAAGGATCGACCATGACAGCCACTCGTTTCGCCACGCGCCTGAATTCCTTTGCCTCGCGGCCGCAGGCCGAATGGCCTGATCTTACCGGCAAGCCGTCGCTGCTGCAGATGGCGGCGCGCGCCGCCAAGGTCGGCGGGCTTACCGATCTCGACCTCAACTTTCCCGACCATGTCAGTGAAAAGCCTGCGGAAATCGCCCTCAAACTCGGCGATCTCGGGCTTTCCATCAATGGCTTTGCCATGCGCTACTACTCCAACCCCGCCTTCAAGCTCGGCGCATTCACCAATCCGGATCCGGCGGTGCGCCGCGAGGCCATCGACCTGACCAAAGCCGGCATCGATGCCGTGCGTGAGGCCGGCGCCAGCCTGATGACGCTGTGGCTCGGCCAGGATGGCTTCGACTACGCCTTCCAGGCCGACTATGTGACGCTTTGGCAACACGAAATCGATGGGATTCGTGAAGTAGCCGCGCATGATCCCGACTGTCAGATCAGCCTTGAGTACAAACCGAACGAACCACGCTCCTACAGCCTGATGCCGGATGCGGCGACGACCTTGCTGGCGATCCGCGATGTCGGCCTGCCCAATCTGGGCGTCACCCTCGATTTCGCCCATGTGCTCTATGCCGACGAACAGCCGGCCTTTGCCGCGGCCCTGGTGGCGCGCCACAGCAAGCTGCTCGGCGTGCATCTGAACGACGGCTACGCCAAGCGCGACGACGGCCTGATGGTCGGCGCGGTGCACACGCTGCAGACCATCGAGTTGCTCAGGCAGATTCGCCGCGACGGTTACGCCGGCGCCATCTATTTCGACACGTTCCCCGACATGACCGGGCTCGATCCGGTGCGCGAGTGCGAAGTCAACATCGCCACCGTCAAGCGCATGCTGCGCGTCGTCGACCGGCTGGGGCAGGACAATCGCCTGTCCGCCGCCATGGACAGCCAGGATGCGGTGACGTCGCAGGCCATCATCCAGGAAATCATGCTCGGGCCGGATAGCTGAGGCATGCGCACCATTATCGTTTTCAACAAGGGAGGAATACAATGAAACTTCTGCTTGCCACGGCTACCGCCGCACTGATGGCGCTGTCGATCGGCTCTGCCTTTTCGGCCGACCTCGCGCCGCTCAATTCCGACACGGAAAAGGACCGCATCGACTGGTCGCAGGTCGAGGCCAAATTCGGCGCGTTCCCCAAGCTGCCCGAAGGCACCAAGGCAGGCGCCGTCTCCAAGACGCTGACCAATGAATACTGGCGCTCGCTGGGCGAGGGCTACACGGCATTCGGCGCCAAGGTCGGCGTTCCCGTCGTCTATCAGGCAGCGCAAAGCGAGGGCGACCAGCTCGGCCAGCTCACCATCGCCGAAGGCCTGGTGACGCAGGGCTACAACGTGCTGCTCGTCTCGCCGCAGACGGATGCCAATCTGCAGCCGATCATGGAGCAAGCCAAGGCCGCCAACGTGCCGGTGGTCAACGTCAATGACGCCGTGATCCCGCAGGCCGAACATTATGTCGGCAATGTCCAGCGCGACAATGGCGTGCGCGTCGCCAAATGGTTCATCAAGAACCGTCCGGATG
>NZ_RZRR01001092.1:0-1603 GCF_003998555.1 Mesorhizobium sp. M7A.F.Ca.CA.002.09.1.1
GTTCTGGATGATCGTGTACGGCCCGTTGCGCAGGTTCCAGCTCTCGGCTGTCGCCGGCGTCAGGACCAGGTTGAGCGTGGCGCCTGATATGTCGACCGTGCCGCCGACGATCAGCCTGTCGGCGCCGGATGGGGTCGCCTCGACCTCCAGGACGCCATGATTGACATAGTTGCCGCCGACCGCCTGGACGCCGATGGAATTGCCGACGCCGTGCGTGCCGAGGATGGTGACATTGCCGCCCATGGTGCCGATGCCGCCAAGGCGCGCGCCGGAATCCACCGTGACATCGCCGGCGAGGCTCGCTGTGCCATGGCTGGCGTCGCCCACCACCAGCGTTCCCATGTCGACGGTGGTCAGGCCCGCATAGCTGTTCTGTCCGTTGAGCGTCAGCTTGCCCGCGCCGGTCTTGGTCAGAGAGCCGTTTCCGGAAATGGTGCCGCCGATGACGTCGTCATGACCGAGCGCGCCGAGCGAAAGCTGCGGCGCCAGCTGTGAATCGTCGATTAGTATGGCCCCGTCGCCAGACAGCGAACCGACATCGAGCACGGAGTCCTGGTTGCGGAAGCGAACCAGCACGCTGCCGCCGGCGCCGTTGAGGATGGTTGCATCAGCCGCCTGCGATGCCTGCTGGAAATCGAGCGTGCCGCCGGCCTCGTTGACCAGCGTCGCCGTTCCGCCGTCCGAATGTCCGTAGAAAATGGTCGAGCCGCCATTCCGGTTGGTTATCGTGGCGTCCCCGGCGGAGGAAGATACATTGCTTGAGTAATCGTCGTCGAAGGTCGTCCTGCTGAAATAATACGGTATGCCCAGGCCGTCATTGACGATGGTAGCATTGGCGGCGCTTGCTCCTGTGAAGGTGACCGAGCCGCCGCCCTGGTTGATGATGCTGGCCGTGCCGGCATCGGTTCCGGTGCTGAAATTGAGCCCGCCAGTGCCGTCCTTCGCCAGAATGATGGTGGCCGCGCCGGCGGTCGCATTGCGCAGGAAGTTGAGGTCGCCCAACCCGACGGTGATCGAGATATCCTCGGCACTGACCGGATTGGCGGCGTCGTTGCCCGAGAAATAGAGCTTGGCCCATCCCCCGCTTCCGTTGGAGTTTATGGCGACCAGTCCGTCGCCGAGCGCGCCTGTCGCCGTCACGACAAGGCCGCCGCCGCGCACCGCCGTGCCGCCCGAATAGCTGTTGGCGCCGGTCAGCGTCAGCGTGCCGGAACTGGTCTTGGCGAGTTGTCCGTCGCCCGAAACCACGCCGTCGAGGATCAGGTTCTTGCCGGCGCCGACATCGAAGGTGCCGCCGTTGGCGCCGAGGATTATCTGGCGCTCCAGCGTGAAACTGACGGGATTGCCCGTCACCTGCAGCGCGCCGCCGTTCAAGGTCAGGGCGCCCGAGACATCGCCCAGCGACCAGTCGCCGCCGATCCTCAATGTGCCCTGGTCGACGGTCCACGACGTCACCGCGCTGGTGCTGCCGGTCAAGGTCCATGTGCCGTTGCCGGTCTTTTCGTAGATGCCGAAACCCTGGTATTGCTGTCCGACGCCTGAGACGTCGAAGCTGCTGTCGACGTTCCCGCCGAGCCTCAACGTGTCGGCCGCGCTGAAGGCC
>NZ_RZRR01001093.1:0-1598 GCF_003998555.1 Mesorhizobium sp. M7A.F.Ca.CA.002.09.1.1
AGGCCGATGCGGCCCTTCTGCTGACCATGATCGGCCTCGGCAATGTGTTGTTGCAGATCCCGATCGGCATGATCAGCGACCGCGTCAGCGATCGCCGCTACCTGCTGATTGCCTGCGCGACGGTCGGTCTTATCGGCACCGTGTTCATGCCCTTCTTCGCCCAGAATTGGCATTTGATGGCCGCGCTTCTGTTCGTCTGGGGCGGCGTCGTCGCTGCCATGTACACGATCGGCCTTGCCCATCTCGGCTCGCAGCTTTCCGGCCATGAACTGGCGTCGGCCAATGCCGCCTTCGTGCTGTGCTACGGCGTCGGCATGGTGCTCGGGCCGCAGGCGATCGGCATCGGCATGGATGCGTTCGGCCCGTCCGGCTTCGGCTGGTCGCTCGGCCTGTTCTTCGCCGCCTATATCGCTTTGGTCGCCGTCAGGTTGGTTCGCAAGATCCTGCTGTAGCGCGACTGCGGCCTGCCATGCATTTGGCACGGCACGGTGACAGGCTGCTGACAGAACCGTGTCAGGAGCACAGGGCTAAAAAGGTGTCCCAAAACACTTGAGGACACTTCCATGATCGACAGCGGCTTTGAAACCACATCGCTACGAATGACACTGCTTCTGCTCGTGACCTTCCAGGCTCCGGCCGCCGACGTCGACCGCATCATGGATGCCGTGGTGGCGATCGCGCCGCTGGCCATGGGCAAATATGACCGCAATGCCTATCAGTCGGCGCACGGCATCGAACGCTACAGGCCGCTTGACGGTGCGGCCGCCGGCGCCGAAACCGAATTGCGGCGGCGCCCCGGCACGGTCGAGGTTTCCTTCGAACTGCCGGACGACCAGGCGCTGGCCGCCCGCGTCGTCGAGGCGATTTTCCAGGCGCACTCCTACCAGGAACCGGTGATCCGCATTCAGCCGATTCTCGCCAGCCGTTCCAAGGGGCTGGACGACCGCGCCAATCCGAATCGCTGGTGGAACACGACCGGAGACTGGAAGAAGGTTGCGGCATCGGCGACGGAAACCGCATGATTTCCGCTCCCGAGCCGGCTCTGGTGGGTCGCACAAGGCCTACCGGGCTTGACTTTCCGGGCGCGTTCTTTATGTGTCGCGCCAAGTTTCCCGCGTCCGGGTGTTTCCCCGTGCTCCAGCGGCCAAAACCCCACGAACAAACGGACTGATATCATGGCCAAAGCCGCAAACATCAAGATCAAGCTTCTGTCGACCGCCGACACCGGTTTCTTCTACGTGACCAGCAAGAACAGCCGCACCAAGACCGACAAGCTGTCGTTCCGCAAGTACGACCCGGTCGCCAAGAAGCACGTCGAGTTCAAGGAAACCAAGATCAAGTAATCCGGGTTTCCCGCCGCAATGCCGAAACGCCGCCCAATGGGCGGCGTTTTTCGTTTGTAACAGTTGATTTCGTTGCATCCGAGCAGAGACTCCAGCCAAAGGATTGACCCTTAGCCATGGTTGCGGCACCCTTGGCCGTGGGTTGGGTGTCACGAATAAGGCGCCTATGGATGTCGAAGAAGTTGAAAGCTGCAATCATTGCAGCCCTTGTCGCTCTGGCTGCTGGCTTTGCCGTCAGCAACGGGCTGATAAGCC
>NZ_RZRR01001094.1:0-1597 GCF_003998555.1 Mesorhizobium sp. M7A.F.Ca.CA.002.09.1.1
ATGTGGAAAGCCGCGACGCGACCGATGCGCCTGTGGCGCCGGCCTCGCCGCAGAAATCCGAATCGACCGTTGCTTCCGGCGCGGCACAACAGAATGCACTGGAGCGCGGTGTGCTGGCCGAGCCTGCGCCACCGGCACCGACAGGCGAATTCGCATTGGATGGCGCCGTAAGTGCGCCCAGTACGTCGCGGGCCCGCATGCCGGCCGAGTCCAAGCTGATGGCGCCGCAGCAGCCGTCGACCTTGCCGGCCGACCAGATGCAGCCGCAACCGGAAAACCGCGACCGCATCGAGGATTTCAAGACCAATCCGGTGCATGCGGCACTCGAGGATCCGGTCTCGACCTTCTCGATCGACGTCGACACAGCCTCCTATTCCTTCGTGCGCAGCTCGCTGAAGCAGGGCACCCTGCCGCAGGTCGATACTGTCCGCGTCGAGGAGATGATCAACTACTTCCCCTATGACTGGAAGGGTCCGGAGTCGGCCTCGACACCATTCAACTCGACCGTCAGCGTCATGCCGACGCCGTGGAACACGCATACCAGGCTGATGCATGTCGCCATCAAGGGTTTTGACGTCAAGCCGACCGAGCAGCCGAAGGCCAATCTGGTCTTCCTGATCGATGTCTCGGGCTCGATGGACGAGCCGGACAAGCTGCCGCTGCTCAAATCGGCTTTTCGGCTGCTGGTCAGCAAGCTGAAGGCCGACGACACGATCTCGATCGTAACCTATGCGGGTGACGCCGGCACGGTCCTGGAGCCGACCAAGGCGTCCCAAAAGGACAAGATCCTCAGTGCCATCGACAATCTGACGCCCGGCGGCAGCACGGCCGGCGAGGCGGGCATCAAGGAAGCCTACAGGCTGGCGCAGAAATCCTTCGTCAAGGACGGCGTCAACCGGGTGATGCTCGCCACCGACGGCGACTTCAATGTCGGCCAGAGCGACGACGACGATCTGAAGCGGCTGATCGAAAAAGAGCGCAAGACCGGTGTCTTCCTGTCGGTGTTCGGCTTCGGCCGCGGCAATCTGAACGACCAGATGATGCAGACCATCGCCCAGAACGGCAACGGCACCGCCGCCTATATCGACACGCTGGCCGAAGCCGAGAAGGTGCTGGTCGAAGATGCATCGTCGACGCTGTTCACCATCGCCAAGGACGTCAAGATCCAGGTCGAGTTCAATCCGAACAAGGTCTCGGAATATCGCCTGATCGGCTACGAGACCCGCGCCTTGAACCGCGAGGATTTCAACAATGACCGCGTCGATGCCGGCGATATCGGCTCGGGCCATTCCGTCACCGCGATCTATGAAATCACGCCAAAGGGCAGCGGCGGCGAACAGATCGACGCGCTGCGTTATGGCCAGGCGTCGGTGGACAATGGCGGCGTTGCCAATGCGGACGAATATGCCTTCGTCAAGATCCGCTACAAGCTGCCGAATGAAGACGTCTCGAAGCTGATCACCACGCCGGTGACCTCGGCCAACGAGATCTCGTCTTTCGACCAGGCCAGCACCGACCAGCGCTTCTCCGTCGCGGTCGCCGCCTTCGGCCAGAAGCTGCGCGACGAGGATGCGACTGCGACGGAGAAGCGCTGGTC
>NZ_RZRR01001095.1:0-1589 GCF_003998555.1 Mesorhizobium sp. M7A.F.Ca.CA.002.09.1.1
GCGGCCGCAAGCTCGATCGCATGCCGGCTTACGCGTCCGGCGGCTGGGCGGCCGCCGACGCCATAGGCGAGCAGTTGAAATCCTATATCGCCAAGGGCGGTTTCAAGGCACTGAAGATGCGGGTTGGCGCCATGGACGGCGCGGCGCACATTTCCGCCACCCGCGTGCGCGCCGCACGGCAGGCGCTCGGCCCCGATGTCGAACTGATGGTCGACGCGCACGGCACCTACACGGTGGCTGAAGCCAAGCGCTTCATCCATCTCGTCAACGACCTTGACCTGGCGTGGTTCGAGGAACCTATCATCGCCGACGATAAGCCGGGCATGGCCGAAGTGCGGGCAAGTGGCGCCGTTCCGATTGCCACCGGCGAAAGCGAGGCGACCCGCTACGCCTTCCGCGACCTTGCCGTGCTCAAAGCCGCCGACATCTTCCAGCCCGATCCCGCCTTCTGCGGCGGCATCAGCGAGGCGATGAAGATCGGCACCATCGCCAGCGCCTTCAATCTGCGCTTTGCACCGCATTTGTGGGCCGGCGCGCCCTGTTTTTTCGCAGGCTTGCATGTCTGCGCCGCCTCGCCGTCGAGTTTCACCGTCGAATATTCGCTCGGCGCCAACCCGATGATCCATGATCTGGTCGAAGAGACTGTCGAAGCCAGGGACGGTATGATAGCGATCCCGGAAAAACCGGGTCTGGGATTCACCATTTCGGAGCGGTTCCTGGAGGCGCACGCGCAACGCGGTTGACGATGAAAGAAAAGAACCTTCTCGCGGAACTCGCTGCCTACCTGTTCTCCCATTCGGACAAGGAGAGCGGCCGAACGCCATCGGAGCGCGAACTGGCGGAGCATTTCGCCGTCAGCCGCGGTCAGATCCGCGAGGCGCTGGCCATCCTGGAGGCCATGCGCATCGTTGAGCGCCGGGCCAAATCCGGCATCTACATCGACACCAAGCAGGCCAGTGTGGAGGCCATGGCGCTCTTTGCCCGCGCGGGCCTCCCGCTCGACCCGATCCAGATCTACGAGACGGTCGAACTGCGCAAGATCCACGAGATCAAGGCGGCCGAACTTGCCTGTTCGCGTGCCACCGAGGAGAATTTCGAGCGGCTGCGCGAAATCCTGAAGGCTTCGGAAGAGCGCATCGCCGCCGGCGAAGGGCTTGCCAGGGAAGACCGCGAATTTCACCTCGAAATCGTGCGCGCCACCAAGAACAGCGTCTTCCACAATGTCTGCAGCGTCTACTACATGATGGGCGAGCAGCGCCTGCCGATCTATTTCAACGACCCCGAGCGCAACGTGCGCTCGCATGCCGAGCATATCCAGATCTATGAAGCGCTGCTGCGCCGCGACGGCAATCTCGCACAGGCGCTGATGAGCGCCCATCTGCAGGGCGCTGAGAGCTACTGGAAGGGCCTGATCGAGGGCCATGGCGAGGAGCCGCAAAGCCCGGCGCTCGAAAAAGCCTGACCGACATGGCTCGTATCCTCACGACGCACCCTCTGCACCCGCGCGCCTCGGCTATGCTCTCCGGCGCCGGCGAGCTCGTCGTCGCCTCCGCCATCGATCCGGCCACGCTGGCCGCCGAGGCGAAAAA
>NZ_RZRR01001096.1:0-1588 GCF_003998555.1 Mesorhizobium sp. M7A.F.Ca.CA.002.09.1.1
GATTAGACCAGAAAGGGGCGTTTCGGCGTCCCTTTTTTTGCTCATGGCCATGTCCGGAGGGCAGCTCGAAAAATAGTCCGTTGGCACGCCGACAACAGGTTGATATTCGATGCATCGAACGGTGGCGAGAAACTTGTCCCGCCATGGCCTTTGGAATTCGATGATGCGGCTCAGCGACTGTCACAACTTTTCCGATTACCGCCGCATGGCGCAGCAGCGGCTGCCGGGGCCGATCTTTAACTACATCGACGGCGCGGCCGACGACGAGGTCACCTATCGCCGCAACACCGAAAGCTTCGAGACCTGCGATCTGGTTCCCAACGTGCTGCGCGGGGTGAGCGAGGTCGACATGTCGGTGACGGTCATGGGCCAGAAGCTGGCGATGCCGTTCTATTGCTCGCCGACCGCCTTGCAGCGCCTGTTCCATCACCAGGGCGAGCGCGCGGTCGCCAAGGCCGCCGCCAAATACGGCACGATGTTCGGCGTGTCGTCGCTGGGCACCGTCAGCCTCGAGGAGGCGCGCAGCATCAGCAGCGGCCCGCAGGTCTACCAGTTCTATTTCCACCGGGATCGCGGTCTTAACCGGGCGATGATGCAGCGGGCAAAGGCGGTCGGGGTCGAGGTGATGATGCTGACCGTCGACAGCATCACCGGGGGAAACCGCGAGCGCGACAAACGAACCGGCTTTGCCATTCCCTTCAAGCTCAACCTTACCGGAATGGCGCAGTTCGCGCTCAAGCCGGCCTGGGCGATCAACTATTTCATCCATGAGGACTTCAAGCTGCCGCAGCTCGACGAGCATGTCGACATGGGCGGCGGCACGATGTCGATCAGCCGTTACTTTACCGAGATGCTCGATCCGTCGATGACATGGGACGACGTCGCCGAGATGGTCAAGCTCTGGTCGGGTCCGTTCTGCCTCAAGGGCGTCATGTCGGTGGAGGATGCCAAACGCGCTGTCGACATCGGCTGCAGCGGCATCGTGCTGTCGAACCATGGCGGGCGGCAGCTGGATGGCTCACGGGCGGCGTTCGACCAGCTTGCCGAGATCGTCGATGCCGTTGGCGACAGGATCGACGTCATCATGGATGGCGGCGTGCAGCGCGGCACACACGTGCTGAAAGCGCTGTCGCTCGGCGCCAAGGCCGTCGGCGTCGGACGCTACTATCTGTTTCCGCTCGCGGCGGCCGGCCAGCCCGGCGTGGAACGGGCGCTCGAACAGATGCGGGTCGAGATCGAACGCGGCATGAGGCTGATGGGCTGCAGCTCGATCGAACAATTGTCGCGCAACAATCTCCGTTTCAGGTAATCTCGACCCATGAAATCCTCGCTCGAAGACACGCTGCTTGCCGCGATCCGCACCATTCCGGACTATCCCAAGCCCGGCATCCTGTTTCGCGACATCACCACGCTGCTTGGCAATGCGCGCGCCTTCCGCCGCGCCATCGACGAACTGGTGCATCCCTATGCCGGCCAGAAGATCGACAAGATCGCCGGCATCGAGGCGCGCGGCTTTATCCTTGGCGGCGCCGTCGCCCATCAGCTCTCGGCCGGTTTCGTGCCGATCCGCAAGAAGGGCAAGCTGCCC
>NZ_RZRR01001097.1:0-1586 GCF_003998555.1 Mesorhizobium sp. M7A.F.Ca.CA.002.09.1.1
GCGTTCTTCTACGCGTCGGTGAGCGGTTCGATCACCAGCTTTCCGGGCGCGTTCACGACGCAGTCGTCCGCCTTCCACTCGAAACTCGCATGCCCAGCGACGGATTGCAGCCGCTGCGCGATCTCGACAATGTACGCAATTTTCTCTCCGGACCCGGTCCGACCGCGTTTTTCGATTTACCTTGGATGCCCTTTTATCTCGGCCTGTGTTTTCTACTTCATTTCTGGCTTGGTATGACAGCAATGGTCGGCGCGATCTTGTTGGTCTCGCTTACCGTTATTACCGATGCGTCTTCCCGCAACCCAACTCGAGAGGCACTCCGGCATAACACGGTGCGCAATGCCTTGCTGGACGCGTCCCGTCGCAATGCCGAAGCTATACGTGCGATGGGGCTTAGCAATCGCATGACCGCGCGCTGGCGCCTTGCAAATTCGGACTACCTTGCGGCAAATCGCAGGGCCAGCGATGTTGTTAGCGGCCTAGGGGGCGTTGCAAAAACACTTCGTTTGGTTCTCCAGTCCGCAATCCTGGCAGTGGGTGCATGGCTCGCTATCGAGCAGCAGGTCACACCGGGGGTGATGATTGCCAGTTCCATCATAATGGGCCGCGCACTAGCGCCCGTCGAATTGGCAATCGGAAGTTGGAAAGTGTTCCTGATGGCGAGACAGAGTTGGATCCGCCTCAGGGATTTGCTGCTGATGATGCCTGAAGAGACAACTGTCTTGGCCCTGCCCAAACCGCAATGCGAACTGCGTGCCGCAGGCATCACCGTCGTTCCCCCTGGTGAGACGAAGCCGACGGTCTTCGCAGCAAACTTCGTCATGCGCGCGGGGAGCGCGCTCGGCATTATTGGCCCTAGCGGTGCGGGGAAGTCGACGCTTGCCCGCGCTCTCGTTGGCGCCTGGACCCCGGCGAGCGGCAAAGTGCGTATTGACGACGCGTCACTCGACCAGTGGGATCAGGAGGCAATCGGTCGCCACATCGGCTACCTGCCACAGGGGGGCGAACTTTTCGATGGCACGATCGCAGAGAACATCGCCCGCTTCGAATCCGACGCGAAGCCGGAGACAATTGTATCAGCCGCGATGGCGGCTGGCGTTCATGAGCTTATCCTGCAGTTTGATAAAGGATATGAAGCCCGCATTGGAGAAGCCGGATCATCCCTTTCGGCAGGGCAACGCCAGCGGATCGGCCTTGCCAGGGCACTCTACGCCGATCCGTTCCTCGTCGTGCTCGATGAACCCAATGCGAATCTTGACGCCGATGGCGAAGCTGCTGTTGTGAAGGCAATCGCGGCCGTGAGGGAACGCAAGGGGATCGCAATAGTTATAGCGCATCGACCGAGCGCGCTAGCTGCAGTCGATTTCGTTCTCATGATGGAGGCCGGTCGGGTCAAAGCCTTCGGACCACGCGACGAAGTTCTTTCGAAAATATCAAAGGTCCCTTCTCCGAATCCTACCATGGCTGGATATCCGGGCTTTTCTGTATCGGCCAGGATGCTCGCGCCCTTCAAGATGGTCGCAGATCCGAACGAGTCAAAGCCGGAGGTCGCTGAAATCTTGATGGAGGGATCCGATGCCAAACGT
>NZ_RZRR01001098.1:0-1584 GCF_003998555.1 Mesorhizobium sp. M7A.F.Ca.CA.002.09.1.1
CTGCTTCAGCAGGGCGAGCCGAGGCGTGGGGGGCCCCACCGGCCTGTTCGACCGCCACAACCGTGATGTCCTTGAGACTGTTTAGCATCAGGGCGCTTCCTACGCGGCTTTCAGGTTTTGTGCCCGACGCCGATCAAGCATGGCGAGCAACCGATTTTGTTCGTTGCCTACAATGGAAAGACCTTCGTCGATGCCCATGCCAGGCTTCGCGAGCATCATGTCCGCCTGTGTTGCCACCGAAATGTGAACCGTCGCTCGCGCGGAGAGATCCCTCTCGCTGCAGCTGCCTCCCACATAGGCGTCCACGTTGTTCTCTTTGCACAGAAGCACCGCACGGGCGCTGTCGGCGATCGAGCCCACGTCCGGCGTCTTGATCTGCACGAGATGGGTCGCCTTAGCCTCCGCAAACAGACGCACATCCTCTAAGGTGTTGCAGCGTTCATCGACAACGATGCGCGCACGTGACGCGCGCGCATTCAGAATGCCGACGATCTGCCCGTAATTTTCGACCTGCGCCGGCGTAGACCCGAAGTCGGCTGGCGATTCGATATTCACCGTGAACTCCGGAACCGCGTCAGCAACCTTACTGATGAAGTCGGCGATGCGCTGGACGTCGAGCCCGATCTCCATACCGATCCAGCCGTACACATCGAAATGCAGCACCGGAGAATAGTCTGGTTGGCCGATTTGCTTGACGCGGTGCGCCACCCATTTGACGAAATCCAGAAAGGTTTCTCCCCCAACGCCGAATTTGCTACGCGAGTTGATGAGGCCATGCGGGATCACATCCACCCCCTTCAGGATCATTTTATCGACATTGATTTCGCGCGCATCACCGCTCTGGCAATAAATTGGGACACGACGATGCGGCATGGATAGGCAAAATTCCGAACAAACCACCTCCGCCATGGTACGACGCGCAGCATGGGCAGCAGCGCTTAAAAGGGCTTGGCTGACCCCATATTCGATGCATAGTGGGAGTCGTTTCCCAGTATGGAGATCGAAGACACTGGAGCAGGCTGTCAAAAAGCTGGACGCATCAATGTTTAAGAGCCGCGGGACAACAACACGTGACGTGAGATCCATGATGGCTCCGACGTCAAACAGGGGGTCACGCCCGCCAGCCCCTGAGTATTGCACTCCCATCATATCGCCCCAGGCGACCATATCGTCTTCCAGGACAAGCCCGACGCTTAAGCAAGCTGCCGGAACACGGATATCACGGAAGCCGGGCGTCAATGGCTCGCCGACGTAAACAAAACCGTCCTGGCCAACCCCTGCCCTAATGGCAGCTTGATCGTCATAAAAGAAGGCGCCGTTGCCGGGCGTGAGAATGACGTCTTTGATCTGCACTGAATTATACTCGAGTTTGGCCAAGCTATGAGCTGCGGCCGGATTTGCGCGCTCTGTCCTAAGTTATGCCCCGTTCGGAATCGGTTTTGCCAATATAAAGCCCCGAACGTGCCCATCTCGTTTTAAGATACGATAAAGTTGTTTTACGGGCGTCAGCGGGGACGGCACCGTCCGCCTCCCCTCTTGGTCGCGGTGCGCCGGATCGTCGCCCCTGCTTCAATAACAGAAGCT
>NZ_RZRR01001099.1:0-1580 GCF_003998555.1 Mesorhizobium sp. M7A.F.Ca.CA.002.09.1.1
ATTGTGCAATGCACAATGGCCTGAGCAGCTGCAAAAAATCATGTCGAGGAGCGGCGTTCCTGCTTGGCGGGCGCCATCCAGATCTCGGCGTCGAGCCGCTTCGTTGCGAGGCCGCGGGCGATGGCCTCAGCACTGCCGGCACTCTTGGCCGCGGCCGCCGCCTGACGCTTGCTGATCAGCAATCCGTCGGCCAGGGCGCGGTTTCCCGAAAAGACCCGTGCCAGGAATGGCGTGCGGCTGGCCCGCGTGCGCGAAAACCGTGCGGCCATGGTCTGCCTGGCCGTATGCGCGACAACCTCATCGATCCAGCCCTCCACCAACCGCGCGCCCGGTTCCAGGAGCAGCAACCAGTCCCCCTTGGCCTGGCGGATGCCGGCAGCGACACCGCCGGTCACGTACTGACAGCCGGCATGCTCGGCCACACGATGCGTCTGGTCGGCGGAGCCTGTGTCGCAGACGATGACTTCACGCACCACGCCTTCGACCGCGCCGCCAATCAGCGAGGCGAGCGTGCGGGCGAGGCCCTCCTCGTCATTGCGGGTTTCGATGAGAACACTGAGCATCCTTAGCCGAATAGCGGAAAGCGCCGCACAGCGCCAGTTTTGCATCGCACCATAGAAAGTTCTTGCTTTGTTCTCATCGATGAAATAGGAATAATTTCATGAACAGAGCGATTCGACACAACACGGACAGTCCCTGGGAGCGGGCGAAAATGGAACAGATCGTGCGCGCCGACATTGCAGCTTTCGGAGCAGGAAGAGCCGAGATGGCCAATGCGATGGTCGAGCAGAGCGGCATGCGTGTCCGCCCGGACCGCAACCGCGGCAGGTCGGCCGGCATCAACCCGTCCGGCCGATTCGAGCCAGTCAGCCGGCACGTGTTCGACGATGGCTGGAATTCGCTGGAAGAACTGCCCCCCTTCAAGACCGAAGTGCAGGTCGAGAAGCCGCGCACCATCATCACCCGCAACGAATCGCCCGACATTTCCTTCGACCGTTCCATCAACCCTTATCGCGGCTGCGAGCATGGCTGCGTCTATTGCTTTGCCCGCCCGACGCACGCGTTCATGGGCCTGTCGCCGGGTCTGGATTTCGAATCGAAGCTGTTCGCCAAACCTGATGCGGCGCGCTTGCTCGACAAGGAGCTTTCGAAGGACAGCTATCAGCCGCGCACCATCGCCATCGGCACCAACACCGACCCCTACCAGCCGATCGAGAAGCAATACCGGATCATGCGCGAAATCCTCGAAGTGCTGGAAGCGCGCGGCCATCCGGTCGGCATCGTGACAAAGTCCGCCCTGGTGACGCGCGATATCGATATCCTGTCGCGCATGGCCGAACGAGGGCTCGCCAAGGTGGCGCTGTCGGTGACGACGCTCGACCGCATGCTGGCGCGCACCATGGAGCCGCGCGCGTCGACGCCGACCAAGCGGCTGGAAGCGATCCGGCAGCTTTCGGATGCCGGCATTCCGGCGTCGGTCATGGTGGCTCCGATCATTCCGGGCCTGACTGATCCGGAGATGGAACGCATCCTCGATTCGGCACGTGCGGCCGGCGCGCGCGAGGCGGGTTATGTGATCC
>NZ_RZRR01001100.1:0-1569 GCF_003998555.1 Mesorhizobium sp. M7A.F.Ca.CA.002.09.1.1
ATATCCGGCTTCAACTCCTTGACCCGGTTGATGTCGGAATCGTCGGCGCCATAGTCGTCGACGGCGATGCGGAAACCGTTGGCTCTCAATGCCGCGACGAAGCCGTGCAAGGCTTCCTGCGACGCCGACCGCTGCTCGGTCACCTCGCAGACGACGCGACGCGGGTCGATGCCGGCCTCGTGCAGCACGAGCCGCATTTCGCGCAAGGCAGCGTCGGCAACAGTGCGTTCGGTGAACACCGACGGGTCGAAATTAACAAAGATCGACGCTTCCTGCGGCAGGCAGGCACCGGCGTTGAGAAGATGCAGCGTCCTGGTCAGCGCCTCGATATGC
Organism: Mesorhizobium sp. M7A.F.Ca.CA.002.09.1.1; assembly: GCF_003998555.1. Classification (NCBI taxonomy): domain Bacteria; kingdom Pseudomonadati; phylum Pseudomonadota; class Alphaproteobacteria; order Hyphomicrobiales; family Phyllobacteriaceae; genus Mesorhizobium; species Mesorhizobium sp. M7A.F.Ca.CA.002.09.1.1. The sequence continues at coordinate 334 of NZ_RZRR01001100.1, forward strand.
AGCCGGTCGGCGGCCGGACAGGTCGAGAAGAAATTCATCGGCGATTGTGGCTCGCCGTCGCGGAACGGTCGGATCAGCCCTTCGAACGCGACCACCGACAGCTTGCCTTCCTTGAAGGCGAAGATCGGCTGGAAAGCGCTTTGCAACGTGTAGATGCCCCAGACACCGGTGGAGGTGCCGTCGTCCTGACGGATGATGTGGGCAAGCCCGACGCTGCGCGACACGGTTCCTCGCTCCGCAATTGGTCTGCGATCCTGCCACTCAAGCCTCTACCGCTCGTTAATGAATTTATTGTTGCCGACCCCGGGTCCGATCACAGCTCCTTGAGACCTGGATCAGCCGACAATGCTTGCGTTGCGCGAAATCATGCGACATGAGAAGCGCCGCGGTCGCTCCTGGCCGCGCCGATCTTCCATGGAGACGTCAAGCTCATGGCCTTTCTTGCCGACACCCTTTCGCGCGTGAAGCCTTCCGCCACCATCGCGGTCACGCAGAAAGCGCGCGAGCTGAAAAATGCCGGCCGTGACATTATCGGCCTCGGCGCCGGCGAACCGGATTTCGACACGCCCGACAACATCAAGAATGCGGCAATCGAGGCGATCCGCCGCGGCGAAACCAAGTATCCGCCGGTTTCGGGCATCGTGCCGCTGCGCGAGGCGATCGCAAAAAAGTTTAAGCGCGAGAACAATCTCGACTACAAGCCCGAGCAGACCATCGTCGGTACGGGCGGCAAGCAGATCCTGTTCAACGCCTTCATGGCGACGCTGAACCCCGGCGACGAGGTCATCATTCCTCGCCCCTACTGGGTCAGCTACCCCGAGATGGTGGCGATCTGCGGCGGCACCTCCTTGTTTGCCGACACCTCGATCGACAACGGCTTCAAACTGACCGCTTCCGTGCTGGAAAAGGCGATCACGCCGAAGACCAAATGGCTGCTGATGAACTCGCCGTCGAACCCGTCGGGTGCCGCCTATACCGAGGCCGAACTGCGCGCTCTGGCCGACGTGCTGTTGAAGCATCCGCATGTCTGGACGCTGACCGACGACATGTACGAGCACCTGACCTATGGCGATTTCGTCTTCAAGACCATCGCCGAGGTCGAGCCTAAGCTCTACGAGCGCACGCTGACCATGAACGGCGTGTCGAAAGCCTATGCAATGACCGGCTGGCGCATCGGTTATGCGGCGGGCCCGGTCCAACTGATCAAGGCGATGGTGCAGGCGCCCGATGTCTGCT
>NZ_RZRR01000109.1:0-9422 GCF_003998555.1 Mesorhizobium sp. M7A.F.Ca.CA.002.09.1.1
CCGCGCGCTCGAACTCGCCGGCCGCATCAAGCCCGACCTCTCCATACGGCTGGCCAGGCGGCTGATCACAACGAATACGCTGCTTGGCGTCAATTCCAGGGACAGACTGGGCTCGCGCCTGCGCCGCGACGCCTTCCGGTGGATTCAGAGATTGGCCAAGGCCAGGCCGCAAGTAGCCTGACTTGACGTCAATCCAGGGTGCCGCGGATCAGCGCCGCAGCGTCAGCCGGGCGCGCGCCTACTTCGAGCTGGAAGGTCGGCACCGCATTGACCAGCCCGGCGATGGTCGCCAGCCTGCGCTTCTGCATCGGCAGCAGCCCGGTCATGCCGGTGCGGACATTGTCGACTGCCAGCGCCACCATCGCGTCGGTCCTGGCCATGGCGACGAGCCGGGTCTGCCCGTCGGCGGAACGCGCCAGGTGCAGAAGCGCCGCCACCGGCCGGGCGGATGCGTTTTCCACCCGGATGATACCGCCCAACCGTTCTAACGAGACCGGCTGTTCGCCGTTGCGATCCCACGTCTGGCCAAGGCATGGCGCCACCTGCGGGATCATTTCGGCAGTCTTCCGGTGGATTTTGACGGCGCGCGGCAAGCCCCAGGCTACAACCTTGCCCGAAGCGACATTCAGGATCATGGCGTCGTCGGAGCAGAGGCCAAAGCCCTGTGTTGCCAGCGCCAGCGACGTCGTGGTCTTGCCGGTGCCGCTCGGGGCGTGGATCAGCACCACCGCATCGCGGTCAGGCAAGGTCAGCCCGGCCGTATGCAGCATATGCTGGCCACCGGCGTCGAGCGCGGCATCCAGGACCAACATCGACGGCGTCCAGGCGGCTTTCGTACCGGTGCTAATCCGGAGTTCGGCCCAACCTTCCCCACCATTGATCGCAACGGTTTGGCGCCCGGGAAAGACCAGATGGACAATGCCGCCATCCTCGATCATCCGGCAGGGACCATCCTCCGGCACCTCGCCATCGAAGACCAGGGATCCATTGGGTGTCTCGTCCAGCGTGTCTGTTTCGGTGATCTCAAGACGAAAGTCCGGCGCGACGGGTTCCCCTATGCGCAGGCTGCCCAGCATCCGGTCGAAATCCTGCCACAGCTCGGAGCGCTCGGCCGATATGCCAAGGATCAGGCCGTTGAGGCCATAGCAGGCTGAAGGTCTGGTCAAGCGGGACGCGCCTTTACGGCATCGGCATGATGACGATAGATCTCGACCATGCCGGGAAGCTTGTCGCTGACCACCGGCTTGCCGTCGAGGCAGACCCAGCAATGCGCCGATAGACGCTGCGCTTGCATCGACTGCGGTTCGACGCCGAAGCGCAGGTCCGGATCGAAGCCGGCTAGTCGCAGGAAACGATGACCGAGCAGACCTTCCCTCAAGCACCTGCGGTCACGCATCAGCCAGGGGTGGCGGACCGTGCGGTTGACGCTCTCGACGATGTAGGCGGACGGCAGACCGCGATAGGGCGTCGACGAGGCGAGCGGCGCCCATCTGAGCACCTCCTCGAAGCTCCGGTTGGTGACAAGGACCGGCATCAGCCGCGCGCTCGCCCAGAGATGGCAGCGAAAAAGAGCGCGCAGGAGCGGGCCGTCAGCCATCAAGCACCTGGCGCGGCGAGGATACCTTCCGAGATCAGATCCGTGGCCAGTGCCGCCATGTCCTGATCGAGCGTCCCCTTGTCGACCTCGAACTCCTCGCACAGCAGGTCGACGATCTGGTCGAGGTTGCGCGCGCCGTCCACCTTGTCGAGAAAGGCTTCGGTCGTGCCGTTGCATGTATAGAGCTGGCCGCTGCGCGCCAAAAGCACGACTGCGCCATCGCCCACATGCTGCACCGAGGCATCCTCGGCCAGCCGCAGAACGGTTCCAGAGACTATTTCCACCACGCCCCCTCCAAGCCATGCTCATCCCGGAAATCAGATAGCGCGGAGGTGGAGCGCTGTCTATCGGCCGATCACGGGAGCCCGGTGCACGGACCAACGGCCTTGCTGACAGATTCTCCGCGCCAGTCGCGTTAGAACCTGCTCGGTTGCGTCTTCCCGGCCGCATTCGGCCCAGAAATAGTTATCGATGAAACGTGACAAACAGCGGGCTGCCGGCAGCGGACGTTGCATTTCTTCCCCTAAGTAAGGTAAAACCTGCCTGGGTATTGGGGAGATAGCGTATGCGTTACAATTGGGAGCGAGCTCCGACGAGCTTCGAACGTCATAGAAAAGCGCTGGCGACAGCCATTTTGATCGCTGGCGGCATTGGCCTCATGCTTGTGGCCCTGCCGATCTAGAAACAACCTTCAGACAGATCGGCTGCCAGCGCTTGGGCGTGACCTCTCAGCGTGGCTCCCCGGTCACCGCGAGGAAGCGGCGATCGCGCCCCTCGAAACCCTGGCTGAAACGCTGCACCAGCACAACGATCACCGCCGGCTTGCCGGCCGGGGTAAGTTCGTAGGATTCCGACAGGCTGTAGGAGGTCGGGCAGTTTCTTGAGCCCGGCACGGTCTTGTCCTCGTGCAGGATCTTGAACGGCTTGCCGTCCTGGCCTTGCAGCGTCAGCCGGAAGCCGAGTGCCTTGCCAGATGTGTCGCGCTGCTCCGTCGTTGCGAAACTCGCCGAACAATCGCTCGTGCTGGCTGCCAGGATCTCGTCGAGCTGGATGGTCGAAACGCCCGTTTCGCCATGGAGCGGCGACAGCCATTTCTGCGACACCTGTTCGAGGCGGGAGATGTCGTTGTAGGCAACCATTTCACCCGGAAAGGTGAATTTGTCGGACGCTGTCTGCTCGGCTGGGGATGTGATTGCATAATGGGCGAGAATGGGCGCCGCCTGAGCGGCGGCCTGCGCCCTCGCCTGCTCCAGCGTCAGTGTCGCCTCCTCCGTCTCATCGACGACGAGGATCGGCTTACCGCCAACGAACCGATCCGTACGGGTATCGATGACGTCGATCTCAGACCAGCCGGAGTCCGAGGCGCCGGCGTCGAGCGTTCCATATTGCTCGAAGGCGAAATAAGCGCCATCCGGCGAAAAGCCGATGATGTGCCGTGCCGCGGCATCGCCGGCTTCAGCGGTTCCGGTGGACATAGCAAGTACGGCGCCCATGACCGATGATAGCGAAAAGCGCCCGATGATCCGCACAGCAGCAGACATCACCACCCCAGTCCCGTCTCGCAGTTCATAACTGCTTGCCCCCAAGCGCCAGGTCGATGCCGTCGTCACAATGGCGTGGATTTGCGGCCAAGGGTAGAGCGCGCTATCTGGAAGGAAGAAAAACATTTCCCGGGGAGGTATGGATGGCTTCACGCTATCACGAGGTCTATGAAGGCTGGAAACGCGATCCGGAACAATTCTGGGCGGATGCGGCCGGCGCCATCGACTGGTATTCGCCCTGGGACAAGGTGTTCGACGCCAATGCCGGTGTCTATGGCCGCTGGTTCACCGGCGCCACCTGCAACACCTGCTACAATGCCATCGACCGCCACGTCGCCGGCGGCCGCGCCGACCAGATCGCGCTGATCCATGACAGTGCGATTGCCGGAACCGTGAAAAAGTTCACTTATGCCGAGCTGAAGCGCGAGGTCGTCGCGCTGACTTCGGTGCTGAAGAACCGCGGCATCGGCAAGGGTGACCGCGTCATCATCTACATGCCGATGGTGGCCGAGGCGGCCATCGCCATGCTCGCCTGCGCCCGCATCGGCGCGGTGCATTCGGTGGTCTTCGGCGGCTTCGCCTCGCATGAGCTTGCCACCCGCATCGACGATGCCAGGCCGAAGCTGATCATTTCGGCATCCTGTGGCCTGGAGCCAGGCCGCGTCGTTGCCTACAAGCCGTTGCTCGACAAGGCGATCGAGATCTCCCGCCACAAGCCGGACGCCTGCCTGATCCTGCAGCGCGACCAGTTGCGCTGCGAGTTGAAGGAGCATTTCGACATCGACTACGCCGATGCCGTCGCCCGCGAACGGGCAGCGGGCGCCAATGTCGACTGCGTGCCGGTGCTTGCCACCGATCCGCTCTACATCATCTACACATCGGGCACGACCGGGCAGCCCAAGGGCATCGTGCGCGACAATGGCGGCCATATGGTCGCACTGAAATGGACGATGGAAAACGAGTTCGGCGTCAAGCCGGGCGAGGTGTTCTGGGCGGCATCCGATGTCGGCTGGGTGGTCGGCCATTCCTACATCGTCTACGGACCGCTGCTGCATGGCTGCACCAGCATCCTGTTCGAGGGCAAGCCTGTCGGCACGCCCGATGCCGGCACCTACTGGCGGGTGATAGCGGAGCATGGCGTGGTCGCGCTGTTCACCGCGCCGACCGCATTCCGCGCCATCAAGGGGCAGGACCCGAAGGGCGAGTTCATTGCCAAACACGACCTCTCGAAGTTCCGCACGCTGTTTCTTGCCGGCGAGCGCGCCGACCCGGAAACCATCAAATGGGCGGAGCAGAAGCTGAATGTGCCTGTGGTCGACCATTGGTGGCAGACAGAGACCGGCTCGCCGATGACGATCAATCCCGCCGGCCTTGGCCTGCTGCCGGTGAAATACGGCTCGCCCGGCGTGCCGATGCCCGGCTACGACATCCGCGTGCTCGACGATGCTGGCCATGAGGTGAAGCGCGGCACGCTGGGCAATGTGGTGATCAAACTGCCGCTGCCGGCCGGCTGCCTGCCAACGCTGTGGAATGCCGATCAACGGTTCCGCCAAGCCTATCTCGACGAGTTCCCCGGCTTCTACAAGACGGCGGATGCCGGCATGGTCGACGAGGACGGCTATCTCTACGTCATGGCCCGCACCGATGACATCATCAATGTCGCCGGCCACCGCCTGTCAACCGGCGCCATGGAAGAGGTGCTTTCGGCCCATCCCGATGTCGCCGAATGCGCGGTCATCGGCATTGCCGACGCCATGAAGGGCCAGGTTCCGCTGGGCTTCGTGGTGCTGAATGCGGGTGTGACCCGCGATATCGGCTCCATCGAGAACGAGGTGGTCGGCCTGGTGCGCGAACGCATCGGCCCGGTCGCCGCCTTCAAGACGGTGGTGACGATCAAGCGCCTGCCCAAGACGCGATCGGGCAAGATCCTGCGCGGCACCATGCAGAAGATCGCCGACAAGGAGGAATGGGCCATGCCGGCAACCATCGACGATCCGGTCATCCTCGACGAGATCACTGCGGCGCTGAAGGAACGTGGGATCGGCCTTTGAGCCACTGAAGGTGGGCCGCGGACGACCTTTTCGATCGGCAAGCAATACTTTTATTGTGCGACGCAGCAATGCACCCTAAAGTCGTTCGCGGGGGGCCATCGACAAAGGTCGCATGGCTCAGCAGAAGATTACATTTGGCGGCGTCGACATCCTGCGCTTTCTCGCCGCCGTCATGGTCATGGTCTACCACTATGGCTTCTGGGTGTGGGCGTATCCTGACGGTGTTTCGGCGCGCGCCACGGGCGGCGTTCCCCCGCAGCCGGCAATAGGCGCCTGGGTCGAATCCGGCTGGGTCGGCGTCCAGATCTTCTTCGTCATCAGCGGCTTCGTCATCGCCTTCAGCGCCGAAAGGTCGACACCCCTGCGGTTTTTCGAAGCCAGGGTGAAACGGCTGGCGCCGGCCGTGTGGATCTGTGCGCCGGTCACTGCGGCGGTGCTTTTGATCGTCGGCCTCAGCTGGCCGACCGATGCCGTCGTCAGGCTCGTCCGCACCGGCCTGTTCGCCCCTTACGCGCCATGGGTGGACAGCGTCTACTGGACGCTCGGCATCGAGATCGCCTTCTATGCCGTCGTCTGGACCTTGCTGCGGCTCGGCCGCTTCCATCTAATGGAAATTGTGGCGCTCGCCATCGGCCTGGTCAGCGCGCTGTTCTGGTGCCTCTACTGCCCGCTCGACTGGGCCGACCTTGCCGAAACACGCACGCTCGACCTGCTTCTGGTGCATCACGGCGTGTTCTTCGCCACCGGCGTCATGCTGTGGCTGATGCGCTTCAAGGCGGTGACAGCCGCCCGCCTAGCCTTCTGCGCCCTGTTCCTGGCCGGTGGTGTGCTGCAGATCGCCAGTTCGGTCGACGTTCATATCCTGAAGGTCGGGCGTGATATGCCCTTCGCCCCGCCGATCCTCATCTTCCTCATAGGCATCGCGCTGATGGCGTGGTCGCTGCGGCTCGACCTCTCCTGGAGCGGCTGGCGCCGGATCGGGCTGATGACCTATCCGCTCTACCTGCTGCACGATGTCGTCGGCGCGGCCCTGCTCGGCATCCTGGTCCGCGCCGGTCTGCCGCATCTGTTCTCGATGGCGGTCGTCGGCGCGACGATGATCGCGGCAAGCTGGCTAGTGGCGACCGAGGCCGAACCACGCATCCGGCTGCTGCTCGACCATACCGTTTTCCGTTATCGGCTTAAGGCAGCCTGACGACGGTCCGGCAGACCGGCCCGGCCGCCGACCTAAAGCATGTCGCGCCTGAGCGGATTCAGGCCCACCCCAGGCCTTTGTTCCACGGATCGCTCTCCCAAAACGGAGCTCACTTCCGAGCGACATGCATTGGCGGTGCCGACCCGGCGCAGCTGCATTTTCCACGATTGCGGAATTCTTCGTTTCGGGCATGATAACAGGCACTTATGCCTTCGGCATGAGAGCTTGCCTCGAGACGCCCGGCACGTGACCCTGTTCCAGCGAAAACCCCGCATCGCGGCGCGTCCGCGCCTCGATATCGATATGCAGGACGCTGTCGTCTATGCGATCGGCGACGTGCATGGCTGCTACAAGGAACTCCGCGCGCTGGAGCAGAAGATCCTGCTCGATTCGCTGCGCTTCCAGAGCCGCAAGATCATCGTCATGCTTGGCGACTACATCGACCGGGGGTTTCAGTCGGCGCGGGTGCTCGATCACCTCCTGGCGCCGCCGCCGAAAGGATTTCAGCGCATTTGTCTTGCGGGCAACCACGAAGTGGCAATGCTGAACTATCTCGACGGAAATCTGTCCCGCGAACCCTGGCTGGCGACGGGCGGCCTGCAAACCCTGTTTTCCTATGGCATCGATCCGGCGCGCCTCACCAGCCTCTACGGGAGCAGCGCGCAGATCGACCGGCGCATAAGGGAGATCATTCCGGACGATCACGTCAGCTTCCTGCGCGGGCTGCCGATCATGGTCCGTTCGCGGAAGTTCGTGTTTGTCCACGCCGGCATCAGGCCCGGCGTCGACCTTGCGGCGCAAACCGACCATGACCTGATCAACATCCGTTCGGACTTCTTCGAGGCAACGCACCTGCTCGACCGCTGGGTGGTGCACGGGCATACGCCGGTGGATGTCCCGAAGCTCGAAGGGCGCCGGCTCGGCATCGACACGGCCGCCTTCCAGAGCGGACGCCTGACCGCCGTCAGGATCGCCGACAAGCAAGGCAGGCTGATCTTCTCCTGACGCGCAACGATATTCAGGTGTGCTGGCCTGAAGATCGATACACTTCAGAGTGGACCCACTCGCGCAAAGGTCGACGTCAGACCGGCGCCTTGCCGCGCACTTCCGACTTTTCCAGATAGTAGCTCGAATATTTATCGAAGAATTTTTCCGAACCGCCGAACGAGCCGTATTTGGCCAGTTTCTTCAAATCGACCTTGTTCAGCACCGCGCCGACGATCTTGTTGGCGACATAGGGTTCGGATTCCAGCATCGACCTGACCATCGCGCGCGGGGTGCGCCCCCACTCGGTGACCAGTACAAAACCGTCGACCAATGGCGCGAAGGCCTTGGCGTCGACCACCGGTCCGAGCGGCGGCAGATCGACGACGATGTATTCGAACGTCTCCTTGGCGTTCTCGATGAAGCGCCGCATGCCGGCCGAGGAGAGAAGTTCGCTGGTATGCGAGAAGTGACCGCGCAGCACCGCCGGGATGATCGCCAGCTTCGTCTGCCTGTCGATCTTGCCGACGGACTGCCAGGTCTGGCCGCCGACCACCGCTTCCATCAAGCCCTGCTCGGTTTCCATGCCAAGGCCTCGGCTGAGGCCGGGATTGCGCAAGTCGCCGTCGATCAGCAGCGTCTTGGAGCCATTGGCGGCAAGCAAGCCGGCGAGATTTGCCGCGACCGTCGACTTGCCCTCGCCGGGAAGCACCGAGATGATGCCGATGACGCGGCTGCCTTGCCCTTCCATCACGACGTCGAAGGCGATCTTGGCGCTGCGCAGCGTTTCGGAGAACATCGAGGCTGGAGAATCGATGCTGACCCGCATGCGCGCCCGCTTTTCGGCTGAAGACAGCGATTGGGTGGTCTTGGCGTCCACCTGGGTCTCGCCCGGCTTTTCTTCCTTGCCGAGCTTGCCGCCGATCGTCGGCAGGTAGCCGAGGAATTTCAGGTTGACGCGGTCGCGCACGTCCTCGCCGGTCCTGAAGAAGCGTTCGTTGAACTCGTTCAGGCCACCAAAGCCGGCGCCCATCAGCAGGCCAAGCACCAGCGAAAGTCCGAGCACGACGATGGTGCGCGGGCTTGAGGCCGTCATCGGCATCGACGCGTCGGAGATGATGCGGATCTTGCCGACCGGGAAGGACTGCTGCTGCGCGGCTTCCTCGTAACGACCCAGGAATGTCTGATAGAGCGTGGTGAGCGCCGTCGCCTGCTGATCGAGTTCACGCAGCTTGACTTGCGTCTGGTTGTCGACGGAACTCTTGCCTTGCGCGGCCGCGACGTTGGCCCTGAGCGCGGTCTCGCGTGCCTGCGCCACCTCATATTCGTTGCGATAGCTTTCGGTCAGCTGCTTCAGCTCGCCGAAAATCTGCGTCGATATGTCGGCCTTCTCCTTGGAGAGAGCCACCGCCTGCGGGTGCTCGGGGCCGAAATTCGCCTCGACGTCCTGCAGCCGCTTGGCCACTGTGAGGTAGCGGGTCTTGAGCGCCGATATGACCGAGCTGCTTGGCTGGTCGCTCGATATGGCGGCATCCTTGAAAGCGTTTTCGGAGCCGCTGTCGACGATGGCCTTGTACTGCTGGTAGCGGGCGCTGGCGCGTGCGGTGTCGGCCTGCGCCACGATAAGCTGGGCGTTGAGGTCGGAAAGCTGCTTGTCGCTCATCAGCTGGCCATCGCTGTTGGCGGCCAGCCCATGTTCGGCCCTGAATTTCTCAACCGCGAGCGAAGCTGCCTGCGAGCTCTGGCGCAACTCCGTCAACCGGCCCTGCAGCCAGACCGCAGCCCGCTCGGTGGCATCGAAGCTGGCATCGAGCTGATCGGCGAGATAGGCATCGGCATAGGCCTTGGTGATGGCGTTTGCCAAGGCCGGATCCGTCGCCTGATAGCCGAGCGCGATGACGTAGCTTCGGCCGACGCGTTCCGCCCGGATCTCGTTCTGCAGCTTGAGGATCGCGTAGTCGCGGCGCGACGTGGCGATCAGCGCATCGCGGGCGGCCGGGTCGAGCTTGCTGAAGTCAGCGCCACCCGGCATGGAAGAGCTGGGGCGGACATAC
>NZ_RZRR01000010.1:0-22027 GCF_003998555.1 Mesorhizobium sp. M7A.F.Ca.CA.002.09.1.1
CGTCCGACCATGGCCATCCGCCGGCCGAGACCGCCAATCTTTCGGATGCTGCAGCGCAGGAGCTGTTCAATCGCGTTCGCCGTGGCTCCGACGACGAGCGCGAACGGAAACTGTTCCGCGCCCAGATGCTGACCGAGATGGCCAAGATGAGCCTCGACGACGGGCTGGTGCTGCAGATCCATCCCGGCTCCTGGCGCAATCATTCGTCGGCTGTTTTCCAAAAATTCGGCCGCGACAAGGGTTTCGATATCCCGACCCGGACCGACTATGTGACGGCGCTGAAGCCACTGCTCGACTGCGTCGGACTTGAGCGCGACCTCACAATCGTTCTCTTCACGCTCGACGAAACAAGCTATGCGCGCGAACTGGCGCCACTCGCCGGTGTCTACCCGGCGCTGAAGCTCGGGCCGGCCTGGTGGTTCCACGACAGCCCGGAAGGCATGCGGCGCTTCCGCGAGATGACCACCGAGACCGCCGGCTTCTACAACACCGTCGGCTTCAACGACGACACCCGTGCCTTTCCCTCGATCCCGGCGCGCCACGATGTGGCGCGGCGGGTCGACTGCGCGTTCCTGGCGCGTCTCGTCGCCGAGCATCGGCTGCGCGAGGACGAGGCGCATGAGCTGGCGCGGGAGCTTGCCTATACACTTGCGAAAAAGGCCTACCGGCTCTGAGCCGGGCGTTTTGGTTTTCATAGGGAGGAAGTCATGTTGCATCTTTCGAAATTGACGGCAGTTACATTCGTTTTCGGCTCGTTGCTGGTCGGCATCGCCAACGCCGAAACCGTGCTGCGGTCGTCCGATACCCATCCCGACGGCTATCCAACCGTCGAAGCGGTCAAATATATGGGCGAGCTGATCAAGCAGCGCACCAATGGCCGCTATTCGGTCGAGGTCTATCATTCGGCGCAGCTCGGCGAGGAGAAGGACACGATCGAGCAGACGCAGACCGGCGTCATCGATCTCAACCGCGTCTCGATGGGGCCGTTCAACGGCATCGTTCCGCAAACCGCGGTGCCGTCGCTGCCCTACATGTTCCGCTCCGTCGAGCATATGCGCCATGTCATGGACGGGCCGATCGGGGACGAGATCCTGAAAGCCTTTGAGACTCACGACCTTGTCGGTCTCGCCTTCTACGATTCCGGGGCACGCTCCTTCTACAACACCAAGAAGGACATCACCTCGATGGCCGACATGAAGGGCATGAAGTTCCGCGTCATCCAGTCCGACGTGTTCGTCGACATGGTCAATGCGTTGGGCGCCAACGCCACGCCGATGGCCTATGGCGAGGTCTATTCGGCTTTGCAGACAGGCGTCATCGACGGCGCCGAGAACAACTGGCCGAGCTTCGAATCCGCCAAGCATTTCGAGGTCGCCAAGCATTACACGCTCGACCAGCACCAGATCGTGCCCGAGGTTCTGGTGATGTCGAAGGCGAGCTGGGACAAGCTCGCCCCGGAAGACCAGGCGATCGTGCGGCAGGCGGCCAAGGACAGCGTCGTCAAGATGCGTGAATTGTGGGACGCGCAGGAGAAGAAGTCGCGCGACATCGTCGAGAAAGCCGGCGTCAAGGTCAGTGAGATCGACAAGCAGCCGCTGATCGATGCGATGAAGCCGGTCTACGAGAAATATCTCTCGACCCCCGAGTTGAAAGATCTCGCCGCGCGCATCCAGGCGACCAAATAATCCGTTCGCGGCAATGGTGGCGCGAGCTTGCGCGCCACCGTCCAGTGGGAAGCGCGCATATGAAACCATTCTGGCTGGCAATAGAACGGCTGCTGTCACGGCTGGCGAGGCTTGCGCTGTGGGTCAGCGGCATCGGCCTGACGCTGATGACGGTGATCATCTTCTGGCAGGTGTTCTCACGCTATGTGCTCAACAGTTCGCCAAGCTGGACGGAACCCTTCTCGGTGATTTTGATGGGGTGGTTCATCTTTTTGGGCGCGGCCGTCGGTGTCCGCGAACGCACGCATCTGGGCTTCGATGTGCTGCTCTATTTCCTGCCGCCCGCCGCAAAGGCGGTACTGCGCAGCATTTCGGATGTCGTCGTGCTCGCCTTCGGTCTCGGCATGATCGTCTACGGCGCCCAGCTCACCCGGCTGACATGGAACACGGTGATGCCGTCTCTCGCTTTCCCGGGCGGCGTCAGTTTCCTGCCGGTCATCCTGGGCGGCGCGCTTGTCTGCCTGTTTTCGCTCGAGCGGCTTGCCGGGCGGTTTGCCGGACTGCCGGTCGATGCCGATCAGTACGCCACGGGCGAGGAGGGTCTCTAGATGGCATTGACGGTTCTGTTCGGCACCTTCGTCTTTCTTCTGATCATCGGCACACCGATCGCCTTCTGCCTCGGTGTCGCCAGCTTCGCCACGGTTCTGGTGCTGGGGCTGCCGCCGCTGGTGGTGTTCCAGCGCCTCAACTCCGGTGTCAGCGTGTTTTCGCTGATGGCCATCCCGTTCTTCATCTTCGCCGGTGACCTGATGGTGCGCGGCGGCATTGCCGCTCGCCTTGTTGCGCTCGCCGGGGCGTTGGTCGGCCACCTGAGAGGCGGGCTCGGCCAGGTCAACATCGCCGCCTCGACCATGTTCGGCGGCATTTCCGGCTCGGCGGTGGCCGATGCCTCGGCGGTCGGCGGGCTGATGATCCCGCAGATGAAGGCGCGCGGCTACGGCGTCGATTATGCTGTCAACATCACTTCGGTCGGCGCCATCATTGCGCTGCTGATACCGCCTTCGCACAACATGATCATCTATTCGATTTCGGCCGGCGGCCGGATCTCGATCGCTGATCTGTTCACCGCCGGCATCATACCGGGCCTGCTGCTGGCGCTATCTCTGATGGTCACGGCCTATTGGGTCGCCAGCCGCCGCGCCTATCCGACCGAGCCGTTCGCCGGCTTCGGCAGGGCGCTGCAATTGCTCGTTGCCGCAATTCCCGGGCTGATCCTGATCGGCATCATCTTCGGCGGCGTTCGCTCCGGCGTCTTCACCGCCACCGAAAGCTCCTGCATCGCCATCGTCTATGCTTTCCTGGTGACCCTGCTGATCTATCGCTCCATGAGCTGGAACGACTTCGTCACCGCGACCACCGCTGCCGTGCGCACAACCGCAATGGTGCTGATGATCATCGGCTGCGCCGCCGCCTTTGGCTGGCTGCTGGCCTATCTCCGGGTGCCGGCCGCTCTGGTCGCCTTCCTGCAGTCCGTATCCGACAACAAGCTGGTCATCTTGCTGTTGATCAACGTCGTGCTTCTCATCCTCGGCACGTTCATGGACATGTCGCCGCTGATCATCATCACCACGCCGATCTTCCTGCCGGTGGTCATGGCCTACGGCGTCGATCCGGTGCATTTCGGCGTGATCCTCATTCTCAATCTCGGCATCGGCTTGTGCACACCGCCGGTGGGGGCAGTGCTGTTCGTCAGCTGTGCGATCGGCCGGATCCCGATCTGGACGGCGATGCGTTCGATCTGGCCATTCTATGGGGCGGCTTTCGCTGTGTTGATGCTTGTCACCTACGTGCCGGAAATTTCGTTGTGGTTGCCGCACCTGTTCCACTAGAGCAGTTCACGGGAACGGCGAACTGCTCTAACCCTTTGTTTTGACGCAATTCCGGACGGAAACCGTTTCACATTTTTCCTGGAATTGCTTTAGGAGACCATCACGTGTCCGCTGCATCCGCCGATCTCAGGGTCGAGAGAAAACCCAAGCTGTCGGAGACCGTCGTTGCGGCGATCCGCAAGCAGCTGCAGGCGGGCGAAATCCTGCCTGGCCACAAATTGCCGACCGAGGGCCAGCTGACCGAGACCTTCGGCGTCAGCCGCACCGTCATCCGCGAGGCGCTGGCCAAGCTTGCCGCCGACGGCCTGGTCGAGTCGCGTCAAGGCGCCGGCGTCTTCGTCACCGAGCATATCTCGACGATGTTCGGAGCGCTTGCCGCCGACATGGGAGCCAAGGATTCGATCGCGCTCAACGTGCTCGAGGTACGCTTGGCAATCGAGATCGAGTCGGCCGGGATCGCCGCTATTCGCCGCAACGCCGCGCAGGAGGCGGCGATCCAGGAAGCCTTCTTCGAATTCGAGCGGCTGCTGCTTGCCAGCGAGCCGACCGGCCCGGCCGACCTCGCCTTCCACCGCGCCATCGCCAGCGCGACCAACAACCCGTTCTATGTCGAGATGCTCGACGTGCTCGGCCGGCGCGCCATTCCGTGCGACGTGACCTCGCCCTGGTCGACCGAACTGGCGCAATCCGACAACTACCAGCGCGGGCTGCAGCGCGAACATCTGGTGATCCTCAATGCGATCACATCGGGCGATGCCGAAGCGGCGCGCGAGGCAATGCGCGCGCACCTCACAGCCAGCCAGCAGCGCTACCGCGAACGCCTGCATGCGCGGCAGGCTTTCTATGCCAGTTCGGTCAGGGCCGCCGCCGGCGAATGACCCATTTCAAGTCAGGACGAAAATGAGCCAGAGCCATACCGATTACACATCCCGCTTTGCCATAGACCCGGTTGCCGCCGCGGCGATGGGAACCGATGAACTCCGTCACAATTTCCACATTGACGGCCTGTTCCAGTCCGGCCGCATCAGCCTGACCTACACCCACTACGACCGCATGATCGTCGGCGGCGCCGTGCCGATAGGCTCGCCGCTCCAACTGGAGGCGATCAAGCCGACCGGCACCAAAGGTTTCCTCGACCGGCGCGAGTTGATCGCCGTCAACATCGGTGGCGTGGGCGTCATCACGACCGGCGGCCAACCTCATGAATTGCAGGCGCGCGACATGCTCTATCTCGGCATGGGCACACAGGATGTGTCCTTCGCCTCAGCGGATGAGGGGGCGCCGGCGAAGTTCTATCTGCTCAGTGCGCCGGCGCATCTGGCTCATCCCAGCCGGCTGATCCGCCTCAGTGACGCCAAGCGCCTCGATCTCGGCAGCAAGGATGCCTGCAACGAGCGTTCGATCTTCCAGTTCATCCATGCCGATGGCGCAAAGACCTGCCAGCTGGTGGTCGGCATGACCCAGCTGGCGCCGGGCTCTATCTGGAACACCATGCCTTGCCATGTGCATGACCGGCGCATGGAGGCCTATCTCTATTTCGACCTGGCCGAGACGGCGCGCGTCTTCCACTTCATGGGCGAGCCGGACGAAACGCGCCATATCGTCATGGCCAACGAAGAGGCCGTGCTGTCGCCGGGTTGGTCGATCCACTCCGGCGCCGGCACTTCCAATTATGCGTTCATCTGGGCGATGGCCGGCGACAATGTCGACTACACCGATGTCGACCCGGTGGCGTTGGGCGATCTGCGGTGAGCGACCCCTTCAGCCTTGCCGGAAAACGTATCCTGGTCACCGGCGCCAACACCGGCATCGGCCAGGGCATCGCCGTATCGATCGCACGCGCCGGCGGCACGGTGATCGGCGTCGGTCGCTCGTCGATGGACGATACGGCCAGAAAGATCGCAACGATGGGCGGGCAATTCGAGGCGGTGAGCGCCGATCTTGCCGACACGTCAGCCGCCGGCCCCTTGCTCGACCGCGTCTGGGACGAAAGCGGCCCGCTCGACGGGCTGGTCAACAATGCCGGCATCATCCGGCGCGCCGATGCCGTCGATCTCAGCGAGGCCGATTGGGACGACGTCATGGACGTCAATCTGAAGACGGTTTTTTTGCTCTGCCAAAGCTTTGCCAGGCGTGCCTTGGCCGCTGAGCGGAAAGGCAAGATCGTCAACATTGCCTCCGTGCTGAGCTTTCAGGGCGGCATTCGCGTGGCGTCCTACACCGCCTCGAAGCATGGCGTGCTCGGCATCACCCGGCTGCTTGCCTGCGAATGGGCGCAAAAAGGCATCAACGTCAACGCTGTCGCGCCAGGCTATATCGAAACCAACAACACGCAGGCGCTGCGCGCCGATCCCGACCGCAGCGCCGCTATCCTGGCGCGCATCCCGGCCGGCCGCTGGGGCGAGGCGGGCGACATTGGCGATGCCGCCGTCTTCCTGCTGGCGCCGGCGTCGAACTACATGCATGGCGCGGTGGTGCCGGTGGATGGTGGCTGGCTGGCACGCTAGGTTTTGACGCAATTCCGAACGGAAACCGTTTCACACTTTTCCTGGAATTGCTCTGAGGAGACGACGATGACCGCAAAGATCTTCGCGCATGCCGGCGAGGGCGCCTGGACGGCGACACCGGACGGCAACAGGCGCCGCATTCTCCTGCACACTGACGAGTTGATGCTGGTCGAATTCGGCTTCGACAAGGGTGGCGTCGGCGCCCTGCATTCGCACCCGCACGTCCAGGCAAGTTACGTCGCCGAGGGCCGCTTCGAGGTGACCATCGACGGCCGGAGCGAGATCGTTGGGACGGGCGGGAGTTTCATCGTGCCGTCGGGCCTGGTGCACGGGGTCAAGGCGCTCGAAGCGGGGCGGCTGGTCGACAGCTTTGCGCCGCACCGGGCCGATTTCCTCGGCTAGAGCATTTCACCGTTTCACGGAAACGGCGAGCTGCTCTAACTCTTTGTTTTGACGCAATTCTAGACGGAAAACCGCTTCACACTTTTCCTGGAATTGCTCTAACGAGGGGTAAGAGATCGAGCGGGAATGACCCGCACCCCAGAAAGAGGCGCGGGTCTGTTGCCTGGGCGCTTGTGGCGCCGCGGTACTCAAGACATCACCGCAGGATGAGGACCCTGCCGCACCGTGGTGAAGATAGTCTTAATGCACCGGGGCTGCGTAGCTCGGTCGGTCAGGTGATGTGCCGCAGGAGGCTGAAAAGCCGTTCGAACGTCTTGCCGTAGGGCGGGCGCAGCAGGCTTCCCGCGCTCAGCCGCGACTGCATGAAAACCCGTTTCTCCTTGCTGAAGGTGCGAAATCCCCATTCGCCGTGATAGGCGCCCATGCCGCTGGCGCCGACGCCGCCGAAGGGCTGGTTTTCCTGTACCAGATGCAGCATGCAGTCGTTGACGGTGACGCCGCCGGCAATTGTCTCGCGCAGGATGCGTTGACGGTTGCCGCTGTCGCGGCCGAACCAGTAGAGTGCCAGCGGGCGGTCGGCCCCGTTCACATGGGCGATCGCCTCGTCGATCCCGCTGTATTCTACGCTGGGCAGCACCGGCCCAAAGATCTCTTCGCGCATCAGCCGCAGGTTTGCGCCGGCATTGCGGACCAGGGTCGGCAGCAACTTCCCGCTATTGGCGTCAAGTTCCTCGCCGGCCGGGTTGATTTCGGTGACATCGGCGCCGGCGTCACGCGCTTCAGTGACCATGTCGCGCAGGCGCTGGTGGTGCCGATCGCTGATGATGGCGGTATAGTCGGGGTTGTCGCGTAGAGTCGGGTAGAGCTTAGCGATCGCCGTTGCGAGCCTGGCAGCGACCGTGCCTGCTTGCCCCTTCGGCACCAGAAGGTAATCCGGCGCGATACAGGTCTGCCCGGCATTCAACAGCTTGCCGTAGGCAATGCTCGATACTGCCGCGTCGAGGTCGCATGACGGATCGAAGATTGCCGGCGACTTGCCGCCGAGTTCGAGCGTGACCGGGGTCAGGTTGGCGGCCGCGGCGATCGCGACCTGGCGTCCGACCGCGGTCGAGCCGGTGAACAGCAAATGATCGAAAGGCATCGATACGAAGGCCTTTCCCATCTCCGCGTCGCCGCTGATGACGCTGAGCTCATCGGGTGCGAAATGCTCGGCAACAAGTTTGGCCAGCAACGCCGAAAAAGCCGGCGTCAATTCGGAAGGTTTTATGAGCACGTGATTGCCGGCCGCGAGTGCCGCGATGACCGGCGCGACGGCGAGCTGGAAAGGATAATTCCAGGGCGACACGATGCCGATGACACCGAGCGGCTGCGGGATGAGGCGATTTCTGCCGGGCAGGAACGGCATGGTGGTGGCAACGCGGCGTTCGCGCATCCAGCCCCTGAGGTGCGACAGCGCGTGGCGGATGCCGGCACGTACGACGAACAGTTCCGCAAGACGCGTCTCATGCGCGGAACGGCCGCCAAAGTCGGTGTCGATGGCGGTGCAGATGTCGGCTTCATGCCGCTCGGTCAGCGCGAGCAGGCGTTTGAGGCGATCCTTGCGAACGTCAAAGTTGGGGAAAGGCTGCGCCTCGAAGGCGGCGCGCTGCAGGTGGAACCGCTCGCCGAGAACATTCTGTCTGGTCTGCAGCATCACGCCCTCCCTGGCTTGCCGGACGGAGCTTACATCGTGGTGCGTGGCGGAATCCAGCGGGGGTGCAGGTGTCCTAGGGGAAGCCGCTTTCGGATGTGCACGGCATCCGGCTGGCAGGCGCCGATGGCCGCATCAACGACAGGTTCCTGCAAAGGGGGCGTTGTGGTTGGATGACGGCTGCGCTACTCCAAAGCGTCACGCCAGAGAGTCGTCTTGACCGGTTTCCACATCCTCTCCAGTCTACGAAATTCCAGCCCGGTGTCCGCCTGATGCTGATGTCGGCGACGAGCATCTTGGCCATGGACCCCAAGCGGCGCGTTCCGCGCCGCGCGGCCCAGCGGAATTGCGGATGAAGGGCGCTCACAGGCTTGAGGCTGCGTTTGGAGCGGCTGCGCGAAGGGTTGTGCGGGAGTTTCTGCGGTTCGTGCCGCTGTCTCTGAGACAGCGCATGCAAAGACGCACATATGCACGCGCGACGCCCGCCAACAGAATTTTCATTTCGGGCTGCGCACGCAGCGGGACGACGCTGACACAGCGGCTGATGAGGTGTTTCGAGGACATTTTCGTCCATCCGCCCGAAGCGCGATACGCAATGCTGGACATGTTGGACCGGCCGGAATCGAACCTCGTCGTCAAGCGCGATGCGCGCGGTTTTGCGCATCTGGCGAAGCTACCGACCTCCATCGGCTTGATCTATTGCGCGCGCCATCCATTCGACACGCTGACAAGTTCGCATCCGCAAACACGCAACCAGCGTCGGTTCCACGTCACGCCGCAACGCTGGCTGACCGAATACGACGCGCTGATCCGGCTGAAGAAGGCACAACCGCACCGGCAGATCCTTTTCGTCCGCTACGAAGACATGATCGGCGCGCCCGATGCGCAGCAGGACAGAATCGCGCAGTCATTCGGACTGACACCGCGCATTCGTTTCAGCGAGGACCCGGACAATCCGATCCGGGTGGCTTCGTTGAGAAAATGGGAACGGAATGAAGAATTCAGGACCTATCTCGGCGGCCTGCCCCCGGCATTTCTCGCCCGCGTCCAGCGTTTCTGCGCCGAGTTCGGCTATGACATGCCAATAAGCACGCCGACCGTGGACGCGCGGTGATGCAGGCACCGGCGGCCCTCGCGACAGAAGAGCTGGATCCCAAGCGGCGCGTGCTGAAGGACGTGTTCGGCTTCGATGATTTTCGCCCCGGGCAGGCCGATGTCATGGACGCGTTGCTGGCCGGGCGTCATGTGCTGGCTGTCATGCCGACTGGTGCCGGCAAATCGCTCTGCTACCAGGTGCCGGCGCTTGTCCTGGGCGGGCTCACCATTGTCGTTTCGCCGCTGGTGGCGCTGATGCAGGATCAGGTCGCCGCCTTGCGGCTTGCCGGCGTGGCCGCCGATACGATCAATTCCTCGATCGACCGCGATGCCAATATTGCCGCATGGCGTCGCGTCGCCTCGGGCCAGACGCGCCTGCTCTATCTCGCGCCGGAGCGGTTGATGACCGAGCGCATGCTCGAGGCGCTGGCCAGGCTCGATATCAGCCTGATCGCCGTCGACGAGGCGCATTGTATCTCGCAATGGGGGCCGGCATTCCGGCGCGAATACGAGGACCTGTCGCGTCTGCGCGGCATCTTTCCCAGCGTGCCGATCATCGCGCTGACGGCAACGGCGGACGAAGGCACGCGCACCGACATCGAATCCCGGCTGTTTGCCGAGCGCGTCGAGACCCTGGTGCTGGGCTTCGACCGGCCGAACATCAAGCTTGCCATCGAGGCCAAGCAGGACAGCAAGCGCCAATTGCTGCGCTTCGTCGAGCGCCATCCCGGCCGCAGCGGCATCGTCTATTGCCTGTCGCGCAAGAAGACGGAGGAGATGGCGGCCTTCCTCGAGAAGAACGGCGTCACCGCGCTCGCTTATCACGCCGGCATGAGCAAGGAGGCGCGTGACGCCAACCAGAACAGCTTCATGACCTTGTCCGGCGTCGTCATGGTGGCGACCATCGCCTTCGGCATGGGCATCGACAAGCCTGACGTCGCCTATGTCTTCCACACCGACATGCCGGGCAGCCTGGAGGCCTACTACCAGGAGATAGGCCGCGCCGGCCGCGATGGGCGGGACGCCGAGGCGCATATGCTGTTCGGCCTGGGCGATATCCGCATGCGCAGGTTGTTCATCGACGACGAGGATGCGCCGCCCGAGCACAAGAGGCGCTCGCATGGCCGGCTCGACACGCTGATAGGCTATTGCGAGACGGCGCAGTGCCGCCGCCAGGTGCTGCTCGGCTATTTCGGCGAGGAAGCGCAGCCCTGCGGCAATTGCGACACCTGCCTCGACCAGGCACCGCGCGCCGATGGCGGAGCCGAGGCTCGGATCATCCTGACGGCGATCGCCCAGAGCGGTGAGCGTTTCGGTGCCGGTCATGTCATCGACATCCTGCTCGGCCATGAAACCGAGAAGGTGCTTGCCAGGAACCACCAGAGGCTCACGAGTTTCGGCAGTGGTCTGGCGCACAAGAAGGATTTCTGGCTATCGCTGATCCGGCAACTCGTCGCCGGCGGGTTCCTGATGCCGGATCCGGCCGGCCATGGCGGCCTCGCCATCGCCGAAAAGGGTCATGCGCTTGGCCGTGGCGAGGTGCCGTTCCATTATCGTGTCGAGGTACGCAGCCGCGCCTTGCGCGGCAAGATGCGCTCGGGGCAGGATCTCGGGCAGTCGGCTGTGGACACCGGGCTACTGGCCGCGCTCAAATCCTTGCGCCTGCGGCTCGCCAAGGAGCGCCAGGTGCCGGCCTATGTGGTGTTCTCGGATCGTACGCTGATCGACATGGCCGAGCGCCGCCCGCACGACCTCGACGCCTTCGCCGAAGTGAATGGGGTTGGGGCGGCAAAGCTCAAGGAATTCGGCCAGGTTTTTCTGAGTGCGATTGCCGAGCACCGGTCGGGTGAGGCGGCCTGAGGTCAGATCAGCGACTGGTCACGCGCCGTGAAGCAGAGGGATCTTCGGAGAAGGCATCCGTTCCGCAACCTCCTGTGCCGCCGCCGCCCATTCCTCCACCGCCCATGCCCCCCAGGGACCGATTAGTTCAACGTTTTCTGGCCGGCCGGTCGACAGATCAGGCCCAGACTGAGGCGTGCATCGACTTCATGGCCGAGCATTTGCAACCGCAATAGATGCCGCTGTCCGCTTGCAGGCACCTATCCACTGCAAGCGTCGCGGGCGACCCGCCGGGCGTCAGTCGCGCGATGTGGACAGTCCCGCGAGAAGCGGAGCGTAGGCGGCGAGCCTGCGGGATACGAACTCAGTGAAGAGCCGCACGCGCTTCGTCTTGCGTGTCTCCCCATGCGTGAGAAGCCAGAGCGTTCCGTACAGGTGCAGGTCGGTGCCCGGCACCCTCACCAGCAGGGGGTCGGCATCTCCGACGAAGCACGGCAGTGTCGTGATCCCGAGACCTTGCCGTACGGCAACGATCTGCGCCTCGGCGTCCGTGATCCTGAATGGAACTCCCGTGGTGCCAACCTCACCCGCGCTGGCCCACTCTGGAATTCCATGAACGCTTATGACGATCCACCGGATGGGATCAGGTGCGCCCGCACGCCACGCGGCCAGGCGATCGCGGGACATGTAGACGCCGCCAAACACCTCCGCTCCCTTCAGTCCGTGAAGATTGAGCGGCAGGTTTTTGCGGTCGTAGACGACGCGGATCGCCACGTCGGCCTCTCGGTTGGTCAGATTTGCCAGCTCGCCGGACGACAAGATTTCCATCTCGATGTCTGGATGCAGGTGCGCGAAATCGGCGAAGTCCGGCATGAGCAGGTGCGTCGCGAGGGGCGGTGCCAGCGTCACCCGCAGAAGTCCGCGTACGCTCTGGTCGCGCCCGAAGACGCGCGTCTCCAGCTGGTGCGACGACGCTTCCATCTGGTTCGCGAGCTCGAGGACCTCCTCGCCCGCAGCGGTCAGGCGGTAGCCCGAAGGCCGCTTTTCGAACATTTGCGCCCCGAGGCGTTCCTCAAGCTGTGCGATGCGTCGCAGCACGGTCGAGTGATTCACCCCGAGCTGCGCGCCGGCAGCCCGCACCGAGCCTCCGCGTGCGACGGCTAGAAAGTAGCGAACGTCATCCCAGTCGATCATGGTGCAATCCGGCACCGCGCGGTGCGCCTTCCAAAGCCCGTATCTAACACATCCTACAGCAGTAGGGGCGGGATATCGTGGCTTGTGTCGACAAGGGCGACGCTATTCCGAACGGCGGACACGGATCGTCGCGGGCTGGCGTCAATCCTGAAAGCGGATCGATTCTGCACCACCGATGTGCGCGCTTCCGCACTCACCGCGCGACCCCGGCGGGCCCATCTAGAGGTTCTCGGGGCGTCCCCGAACGACCAAAGACAGAGCCTGGAAGGATTAAGTCATGGGAAAACTGGATGGTAAGGTTGCGGTTATAACGGGTGGTGCCACCGGCATCGGCCTCGCCGCTGCAAAGCGCTTCATCGAGGAGGGCGCCTTCGTCTTCATCTTCGGCCGCCGGCAGGAAGCGCTAGACGCCGCTGTGGCCGAGCTCGGGCCCAATGCCCGCGCGGTGAAGGGCTCGGTCTCGGATGAGGCCGACCTCGATCGGCTCTACGCGGCGGTGAAGGCCGAGCGCGGAGCCCTCGACATCATCTTCGCCAACGCCGGGGTGGGAAGCCTGCTTCCGCTCGGCAAGCTCACCGCCGGGCACATTGACGAGACCTTCAACACCAATGTGAAGGGTACGATCTTCACGGTCCAGAAGGCGCTGCCGCTGATGGGCGAGGGCGGTTCGATTATCCTGACCGGATCGAGCGCCGGCACCACGGGCGCGCCCGCATTCAGCGTCTATAGCGCGAGCAAGGCGGCCGTGCGCAACCTCGCGCGGACCTGGGCGGAAGACTTGAAAGGCACCGGCATCCGGGTAAACGTGCTGTCGCCCGGGCCGACGGCGACCGAACTCGCGAAGGCAGCGATAGGCGAGGAGGGCTTGAAGGTCTTCGCCTCGATGAATCCGCTTCAGCGTATGGCCGATCCAGCGGAGATCGGGGCGGCGGCTGCGTTTCTCGCGTCGCCCGACAGCAGCTTCATGACTGCCAGCGAGGTCGCCGTCGACGGGGGCTTGGCGCAAATCTGACCCGCTACGCCCCGCCGTTCATTCCATTCGATATCCCGAGCCCGCAGGGCCTGGTAAACTGAAGGAGAGTATACATGAGCTACGCAATTATCGGCTTCGGCAAGATCGGCCAGGCTCTTGCCAAGGCATTTGCCCGCAAGGGCCTCGAAGTGTCCGTGGCAACCACGCGCGACCCGGAAAGCTTTGCATCCGACGCGGCCGCGATCGGACCCACGATCATCCCGAAAACACTGGCGGACGCCGTCAAGGCGGACATCATCTTTTTGGCTGTCCGCTTTGAATCGCACCCGGATGTCGCGAAGGCGCTGCCAAGCTGGGAAGGCAAGACGATCATCGACGCGACGAACGTGTTTCCAGTCCCCGAAGAGCTGGACGGTCTGCCGTCCTCCGCCTTCGTCGCGAAGGCGTTCACCGGCGCCAAGCTCGTCAAAGGCTTCAATCACCTGATTGCGGCCACCCTGGCTGCCGATCCGATCGTCGAGGGCGGGCACCGGGTCGTCTTTCTGTCGAGCGACGACGAGGACGCGATCGCTCCCGTGGCGGCCTTGGCCAGACAACTCGGGTTCGCACCGGTCAAGCTGGGGAAGCTCAACGAGGGCGGCACGCTGGTGCACGCACGCGGCCGCACTTGGGGCCAGCTGATCTTCCAGGACCTGTTCAAGAAGGAGCAGTAACGGATTTATCGTGCGCCGACAGAGTGGCAGGCGTTCGATGCCGGCCACATCGTCGGCAAAGAGCCAAGCGCGCGAAGTGACATGCTTGAAAGCTTACATCTGCCTGGGATCCTTCGGCCGACATGTGCCTGCCACCCAGGAATCGTAGTTGCAATAGCTGATGTCCCAGCCGGCATCGCGTCTTTTGAAAGTTGCCTCACGACCGCCCGCGCGGATGGGTCCGAAGCCACCCCAACTGCCATCCGAGCCTTTGTAATTTCCCATGACGCGATAATTGCAGTTGTTCACGACGACGTTGCCGTCCATCGACACGCATGCCGATGCAACAGTGGCAAGGCTGAAGAAAGCTGCGATGGCGAGAGAGGCTTTGCGCATCGTGGTCTCCTAACTGGGTTCGGCGAACCAACCGTTACGAGATCGTGGGCCGGGCCTCTTCCCCATTTGGGCTAAACCGGCTGGTAAATTCACGGCGGCATGGCTGCGCTTGCGGACAGAAGCGATGTGCGGAGATGCCGAATGGGCCTGCCCATCGCCGAAGCTTTACGGCCTCCGCGAAGGCCAGAGTGTCCCGGCTCGAGCGGCTCTATCGCCGCCTCTCTACCAGATCCGCAAGATTTGCCGGAGGTTAACGGTAGACAATGAGCGGCCGCAACTGTGTCTCTTTCCGGCCATTTTCTTCAGTCCTGGTTCGGCCCAAAGGCCATATGTCAGGGGGATCACTTTTCAGGGGCAGGCCAGTTCCGCTCGACGGGCAGTGAGAGGCGGAATGTCGACCCGTTGACGTCGCTGGCGGCCAGTATGAGACCGCCGCCATGCTGCCGGGCGATCTCGCGTGAAATGTAGAGCCCTAAACCGGAGCCGTTTACCAGTTGGCCCGCGGCGCGATAGTACCTCATGAATATGAACTCGTGGTCGTCGGGCGCTACGCCAGAGCCCTGATCCGCCACGTGTACAAACGCCACGCCCTGCTCAGTCGACAGCCGGATCGTCACAGAGCTGGTCACCGATGAGTATTTCAGGGCGTTCTGGATCAGATTTTGTATCACAATCTCCAGCAGGTTGCGGTCACCTTTCACAATCACTTCATCGCCGTGAGTGAAGCTAACACGTCCGGCCGCAGCATCATCCAATCCCGCTTCGGCGGCGCGCAAAACCTCATTCAGGTCGAACATCTTGATCCTGGGAAGAGTTTCGTGCCCGCCATTGAGCCGGTCGAAGGCTAGGACGTTTTCAATCAGCGATGACATCCTTTTGACGGTCTGGCGGATCCTTGTGGTGCGCAACTTGATATTGTCGGCGCTTTCACCTGCAGAAGATGACAGATTGTCGGCGGCGGCAGAGATGACGGCCAACGGGCCGCGAAACTCATGAGATACCAAGGCCACAAAGTCCCGCTGCTGAGCCAGAGCATCGTTGGCGGTGTCCAGAGCCTGCCTGAGCTTGAGTTCAAGCAGGTGACGTCGATCCACTTCCACCATGAGCGAGGTGTTTCTTTCCCCAAGCTCAGCGGTCCTTTCGCGCACCTTGATAGTCAGCTCCTGCTCGGCCAAGCGCGACACTGCGATGACGCGGTCCTTTTCCTCGCTCAAGCTGCGCTCGGCAAGCCGCGTTCTCTTCGCGACGGCCGCGCTGAGCAACGCCAGGTGAATCACGGTCCCGCCGGCCAAGAATCTGGACAAAGAGCCATCCAGTTGGAACGGGTTGGCCCCAGTATACATCATCTGCATCACCAGCATGACAGAGATTACGCTCAAAAATGCAATCGCCGACAGCAGATATTGATACCGTCGCCGCACAATGAGCAGATAGAGCACCAGCAGCGAAATGAAGATGAGAGACAGCTGCTGCAGTCGCGATACGAAAAACCCGACGTCGCCGTAGCGTCCCACAATCGCAAAAGCCAAGGCGATGCCATTGAGCAGTACAACGCCCTGGGAGATGCGCCACGCCCAGATCAATTGGCGGTGAAAATCAAACAGTCTAGATAAAAATAATATCAGCACTATACTGTATAAGCAAACGATAATACCCCAAATGAGGTGTATGGTTTTCGGCTCTAGAGACCTCAGAATTTCGGATGCGTATCCCATGTGGAAGAGACTTATTAGCCCAGACTCTATGATAAACAAGACACACAAACAATATAGACAATGCGGCGAATAAATGAAATCGAATGGTATCAGATTGCTGCATGGGGTCCGTAGATGATCGGAGAAGGCTACAAGCATGGCGTTATCGTGATCTCCCCCCTTGTTTATCTTGTCGATGACGACAGGGATTTCCGCGAGGAGATGGTCTTCGGACTATCCAGATTGGGCCTGAACGTACATGGATTCCACAATGCTGCCGCCCTCTACCGAGCCTGTGCCGCCAAGCCGGCTGAAATCGTCATTCTCGACATTGGCCTGGAGGGCGAAGACGGCCTTTCCATAGCTACCCATTTGCGGGCCTTACAATCGGTCGGGATCGTCATGGCGACGGCCCGGAGTTCCATCGACGACCGGCTCAATGGTCTTGAAGCGGGCGCTGACGCTTACCTCGTCAAACCCATTGATGTTCGGGAGCTTGCTGCCACGGTGATGGCGGTCAATGAACGTCTCAACAGGCGCCGCGCCCCTTCGTCGTCTCCGGCCCCACGATGGGCCCTCGAGGAAGGCGGCTGGGTGCTTACCGACGGCATGGGCCATCGCCTTCGCTTGACCACCTCGGAACGGCACTTTTTGGAACGCTTGTTCAGTGAGCGTGGCAAGACCGTCGATCGCCGCGCGCTCGTCGAAGCCATGGGCGCAGACATCTATGACTTCAACTATGCCCACCTGGACACCATCGTGAGCCGGCTGCGTCGAAGAGCCAAGAAATCCGACATGCTTCTCCCCTTGCACGCAATTCGCGGGTCAGGCTTCGCCTTCCCCGATTAGAATGATCGTGCCGACCCTGTCCAGAGAGAAGATTGCCGATCTCATCAATTTGGAAGATGACAGGGAAGGAATTCGAGAAGCATCCTCAAGCGACTGACAGTAAGTGTAAGGATATGACAGTTACTGCGATTGTGAATAATCGCGAGATTAATTACTTCAAGGAAAGGGTTGGATAAATCCGCATTCGTTAGATGGCTCGCATTCTATGCATAATCGAATAGGAATGTATCGTGCGCATGGCGAGGTAGATAACGAGGGCGGCGGTGCGCAGAAGGGGTGCGGGATGCGGCAGCATAAGAGAATTTTATTTGCCAGTTGTTCTATTCTAACGTTCGCATCCATCTATGTCGCGATTACCCCCGCGCTAGCCGGGGCGCCAAGCAACGAACAACTCTATCAGATGATTTTGGACCTGCAGCGAAATCAGAAGCAGATGGCGCGCAAACTTGAGGCCGCCTACGCCGAGACTGCTCAGGTTAAAGAAGAACTGGCCACCCTCAGGGGTTCGGTGGCCCAGAGTCGCGAGATGGCTGCGCTATCCTCGGTTGAGAGGCGCATGTACCTGTCAAATCCGCAATCCGACACTCGTGCCGTTGCCGCGCCCAATGTGCGTGTCGGATTCGGCGCGGGAACCAACGGTAACGACCCGTATGCCTTTACCGACGGTTCCGTGGCGCTCCCGCTCGGTGAAAAATACGGCTTCCAGGTCGATGCGATTGGTGGCGTGACGCCAAACAGTAACTTCACAGGTGCCGCCGCGCATCTGTTCCGCCGTGATCCGAAAGTTGGGGCGCTGGGTCTGTATGGAAGCTACCTTCACGGCGGAGGTGGTTACGATGATGGTGGAGTTCTTGAAAACGGTTATGTCGAAGGCAAGCTCGGCGTTGAAGGCCAGTACTATCTGGGCCGGGTCACGCTTGAGGGACTTGCCGGTATAGAATGGAATTCACTTGAAGAGGACGTCAGCCCGTTCGCCGAAGGCAGGGTCGGGTACTATCCTACGGATAACTTCAAGGTTAATGGCGGCCTGCGTCATCGCGACGCCTTTGGTGGTAGAACGCAACTTGTTGGCGGCGCCGAGTACCTGACCGAGTTCGGAAGCGGGATAGCGACTTCTATCTACAGTGATTTCAGCTTCGATCTGACGAACAGCGACGTCTCCTCAAGCGGCGATTTTTCTGCGATGGCCGGTTTGAGATTCCACTTCGGCACCAATGGCGATCGAAGCGCCCCGAAGACAGTCTTCTGCAAGGATCCGGACCAGAATTTCGAGTGCGCGGTCACGGATGGTCAGAACGATTATTATGCCGACAAGCCAGGTCGTTCCTTGATTCAGCGTGATCGTGGCGACTTCCTTCCATCGCACATCGTAAAAGACGTTGGCAACTTGCCGACGCCTTCCACCAATGTTTGGGGACAGCCGGGGGCGCCTGGCGCACCCGGCGAGGCTGGTACGCCTGGAGTGCCCGGCGCGTCTGGACCTCCCGGCGCGCCCGGCGCGGAGGGACCTGGCGGACCTGCTGGGCCTGTCGGACTGCCCGGATCGGACGGGACACCTGGAGCGCCCGGCGATACCGGCGCGTCTGGACCTCCCGGCGCGCCCGGTGCGGAGGGACCTAGCGGACCTGCCGGACCTGCGGGACCGGAGGGACCTGCCGGACCGGTGGGGCCGGTGGGACCGGAGGGACCTACCGGACCGGCAGGCCCATAGTGCCTCCTTCTATCCTGGTCATGCCGCTACGGTTGGCGACGTGATCAGCAACTTAGAATCGAATCGTTTGAGGATAGCGGAGAGTATGACCGGCCCTCGTCTTGACTGCATGATCCAGGCTCCGAACCCGCCTGAGCTTGTCGCCGCGGAGGGGACGCGAGACTGGATGGATGCGACCGACCAGCATTTCGCCTACCGCTGCACGCCGCTTTCAATCGCCAATGCCAGCGGATGGGAATTGTTGAACCCCATAAATGTGACTGTTACTTGGAACGGATACAACACTACAAAAGACATCGCCTTCCATGTAAACGAACCGAACGTCACGCACCGATTCATCAGCTCGACCTTCGGGCACGGCATAGTAACCTTTCATCCGGGTTACGTGTTTCGCACCGAGCCGGGCTGGATGGTGTGGGCTCGCGGCTCTCCCAACCGGATGAAGGACGGAATCGCGCCGCTGGACGGCTTGGTGGAAACCAACTGGCTGCCGTTCAGTTTCACCATGAATTGGCGCTTCACCCGCCCTGGGTCTGTCACTTTTGCCAAGGGCGAGCCATTCTGTTTCATCACCATGATGCCAAGTGTCGCTATCGAGCAGGTGCAGCCGGTCATTCGTCCGATGGAGGACGATCCTGAGTTCCATAAAGAACATAAGGTTTGGAATAGCGAACGTCGACGGTTTTCGGCCGGCCTGCAGATGAACGACGAGCTTACCAAGGAGATGAAGTGGCAGAAGCACTATCTGCAGGGTGTTTCGCCGACGGGGAAATCGGTCGCGGATGACACTCACCGAGTAAAGCGAACTCTAAAGCGGCCGATCCACATCGACCAGTTGCGGGCCCAGGAAAAAGGTTCGCCAGTAGATGAAGCTAGCCAAGAGTAAGCGGCCTGTGCGCATTCCTCCAGTTGGATCGCTAGCATTTGGCCGTTCGATTAACGGGTCGGTTTCGAGCAGAGACGAAAGACCGGAATGCATCCGCCAGTTCGTGCGGTCGGGCTTTGTATTGGCGCTGGCGGCGCTCCTTGTCGGTTGCCTGGCGGATGGAAAAGGTAGCCCGAATACGGCTACAGAGTTAGTTCGCGTGAAAGCCGCTTACGCGAGGGAGCCGCATGAGGTCTTCATCGTCGATCGCAGCAAGTTTGACCAACGCTTTCTGCCTGTCGATGTGACGCCCCCGGAACGCTTGCCTGCCGGTACGGTGTTGATCGATACACGGCAGAGGTTCCTCTATCTATACCGCCTCAATGGGATGGCGCGGCGCTATGGTGTCGCCGTCGGGGCTAGCGGTTACAGTTGGTCGGGCATTGCCAGCGTAGGGCGTAAGGCGGAGTGGCCCGCATGGCATCCGACTGACGACATGCGTAACCAGTCGCCCGACCTGCCGCGCATGATCAGGCCCGGCACGCACAATCCGCTCGGCGCGCGAGCTCTCTATCTGTACAAGAACGGCGTGGATACGCTTTATCGTATCCACGGCACCTCAGAGCCCTGGACCATAGGAACTGAAGCGTCCTCAGGGTGCATTCGCATGCTCAACGAGGATGTGATCGAACTCTACAGTCTGGTGCCGAAGGGAGCAAAGGTCATCGTGAAGTGAAGCGAATTGAACAGGCACAGGCCAACGCTTGCTGTCGGATGCCGTTGGACAATACCCACGCCGGTGGCACAGGTGACGGCAGATTTCTGCTTCTATCCATATGGCGTCATAGAGGGAGAATTTAAGACATAGGCGTCGCTGCTCGTATCGATATCACTCGCGAATAAGGTTTTGGATACCTTAACCGTCATCTCTGTCCGTCATAATCGACGTTTAGGTATTCTTTTTTACACCTTTTGCGTGTATTGAAATAAAAAAATTCAATGGACGCGTCTATATGTCAGTTCTCGTCAGTGACGGCATGCCATTCGTCTTCCCGTTCGCCGTCGGCATCAGTCAGGGCGCGAACGTCCGAAGGACAAATCCAGGCTGATGGGTTGGCAATTGAACGGACCGAGTGAAAGGACCTATGATGAGGCGCTCTCTATTCATGCTGGTTTCCGCCGCGCTATTGAGTACCGCCGTTGCGGGTCCAGCGGCAGCGCAGACCGCCGCTGAAACAAACCAGACCCTTGACGCGCTGTTCGGCAGTCACACAACCTATCAGCAGTTCTTCGACAAGCTGCAGAAGGCTGTCAGTGCCGGCGACAAGCAGACCGTCGCGTCGATGATCGATTATCCCTTCCGCGCCCGGATCGGCGGCAAGGCGATCAAGATAAACGACGCCGCGCATTTCGTGACGGATTACGACAAGATCGTTACCGCCAAGGTCAAACAGACCGTCCTCAAGCAGACCTACCCGACGCTGTTCGCCAATTGGCAAGGCATCTCAATCGGTGATGGCGAGGTCTGGTTCTCCGGCGTCGGAGACGGCAACACCATCAAGATCACCGCGATCAACGACTGACACCTGGCGGAAGAAATTCCATTTCGATGACACCGACGCAACCGGTCGTTGACCACTCCGGAGGGGTTCACATGCTACGTTACATGTTCATTGCTTTGCTCGCGCTCGGCTCATCGTGGATGATCTCTGATGCCCGCGCACAATCGACCGTCGAATGCCAATCGAGGCACTATCAGTATGGCGAATGCTGGGCGGGCCCGCTGAGCAAGCCGCAACTCATTCATCAGACTTCTGGAAGTCCTTGTATTTTGAACCGGACCTGGGGCTACAATCCACGCAGCAAATATATTTGGGTCGCGCAAGGTTGCTCCGGAATTTTCGCCGATGTCGGCGGCTACCACCATGGACGTGGCGACAGCTTTGATCCCAATGCCCGCATGTATGACCATCGCGGTCATGACGTCGGCGCAGTGGTTGGCGGAGCTATTCTCGGC
This sequence comes from Mesorhizobium sp. M7A.F.Ca.CA.002.09.1.1, assembly GCF_003998555.1. Taxonomy (NCBI): domain Bacteria; kingdom Pseudomonadati; phylum Pseudomonadota; class Alphaproteobacteria; order Hyphomicrobiales; family Phyllobacteriaceae; genus Mesorhizobium; species Mesorhizobium sp. M7A.F.Ca.CA.002.09.1.1. The sequence continues at coordinate 21,478 of NZ_RZRR01000010.1, forward strand.
GCTCTGATCGAGGGGATGGCGGACGATCATCACAATCGACGGCACACGACGAGTAACTACCGCCCCGATAGCAGCTACAATGGTTGTCATGGCATGGGATGCAAGGTCGACAATCCTGACCAGGCAATCGATACCCGACCGCAATTTGACAGGCAGGGAGAGCCAAACTTTGATGTGCATGGCAACTACCAAGGATGCCATGGTGCAGGCTGCCTTGTCGACAATCCTGACGCGGAGTGAATTGAAGGACGAAGGAAGCCGGTCACGATTGTCAAAGCGGGGCTCTTAAATCTTTCCCGCAGCATCAATCTTGATCTTCATCCTGGCATCACCACGGCAGACTTCGTTCACCTGCTTCTTGGTTTCTCCTCGAAGCGGTGGAGGCAGCCGAACATGTTCTCTATCTCCTCCTGCATCGTGGCGGCGGCTGAGACGATAAGATCGAGGTTCTTATGATGTCGATCCATAGGGGCTTGTGCGGAAGCCTCTTTGTACCAAGAAATGCACCAAAAGAGAGCTGATATTCGGAAAAATCGTTGCGAATCAGGCC
>NZ_RZRR01001101.1:0-1567 GCF_003998555.1 Mesorhizobium sp. M7A.F.Ca.CA.002.09.1.1
CTCGGGGACAATCCGAACGGCATGTTCAGTCCGACGAACCCGAACGTGAAATGCTCGAAGGCCGAGTTTCCGATGCTGGAAAAACCGACCAAGATGATGCCTGGGCCGATGTAACGGGCGAACCAGGCTGGAGCTCTACCGAGAAGGCAAGCCGGATGGCTGGCTTGCCTTCGAAGCGGTCGGGATCAGACCTTGGCGACGATCCGCATGAAGGCCGGCATGTCATCGCCGAAGCCAACGGTGGAATCGTTGTCTTCCTGGTGACGTTGGCGGGCAGGGCGGCTGTTGTCTCGCTGCGGCCGGGTATCGCCGCGTTCCGGTGCGCGCTGTTCGTTGCGATCGGACGATTTGCGCTCGGTGTTTTCCGAACGGATCGCTTCCTTGCGCGAGCGCCGTTCGCCGACGTCGGCGGCTGCCGCTGCGACCTCGGCCGCCGGCTGGTCCTCGCGGACTGTTTCCGGTGCCGTGTCTTCGCTGCGCTTGGCGTGGCGTTCGCGCGGTTTGCGCTCGCCGCCCTTTTCCCTGCTGCGGTCGTCGTCCTTGCGACCGGCGCGGCGCGGTGCGCCCTTGCCACGGCGCGGAGCATCGTCCTCGCCGCCTTCGCTGGCAACCACCGTCGACAAGTCGCCGTCATGCCATTCGATCTTGTTGCCGATCAGCCGCTCGATGGCGTCGATGTATTTGGTGTCCGACTTGGTCGCGATGGTGAAGGATTTTCCGGAGCGTCCGGCGCGGCCGGTACGGCCGATACGGTGGACATAATCCTCGGCATGGATCGGCACGTCATAGTTGAAGACATGGCTGACGTCGGGGATGTCCAAGCCGCGCGCGGCGACGTCGGAAGCGACGAGGTAGCGCAGCTTGCCGTCGCGGAAATTGGCCAGCATCTGCATGCGCGCGCGCTGGTCCATGTCGCCATGCAGCGCACCGGCGTCGAAATCATACTTCAGCAGCGAGCGGAACAGTTCCGACACTTCGACCTTGCGGTTGCAGAAGATGATGGCGTTCTTCAGTTCGGCATCTTCGGCCTTGATCAGGTTGCGCAGCGTCTCGCGCTTGTCCCACGGCTTGGAGCCTGATTTGACCAGCCGCTGGGTGATGTTGGTGGCGGCGGACGCGGCCTTCGAGACCTCGACGCGCACCGGCGCATGCAGGAATTTCTCGGTCAGCTTGGTGATTTCCGGCGGCATCGTCGCCGAGAAGAACAGCGTCTGCCTGGTGAACGGGATCATCTCGCAGATGCGCTCGATGTCGGGAATGAAGCCCATGTCGAGCATGCGGTCGGCTTCGTCGATGACGAGGATCTCGACGCCATTGAGCAACAGCTTGCCGCGCTCGCGGTGATCGAGCAGGCGGCCGGGCGTCGCGATCAGCACGTCGACGCCGCGCTCCAGCTTCTTGTTCTGTTCGTCGAATGAGACACCGCCGATCAGGAGCGCGATGTTGAGCTTGTGGTTCTTGCCATATCGGATGAAATTCTCTTCGACCTGCGCGGCGAGTTCGCGCGTCGGCTCCAGGATCAGTGTGCGCGGCATACGGGCGCGGGCCCGGCCGTTTTCGAGGCGGG
>NZ_RZRR01001102.1:0-1564 GCF_003998555.1 Mesorhizobium sp. M7A.F.Ca.CA.002.09.1.1
GGAGAAGAGCTGGGACAAGACCACCATTAACCTGCCGTTCGGCCGTTCGTCGATCGTCATTGGCCAGCCGATCTTCGTGGCGGCCGGCGCCGATGACGCCGAAATGGAGCGCAAGCGCCAGGAAGTGACGACAGCGCTCAATGCCGCGACCGCCGAGGCTTACCGTCTCGTGGATGCTCCGCGATGAGCGGCCGCTGGGCACGGGCCATGCTGTCGGCTTACCGATTCGCGGGTGCGGCAGCCTATCCGCTGGTCGGGCCCTACGTTGCCTGGCGCACCTCGCGCGGCAAGGAAGACCGCTACCGCCGCCGCGAGCGCTATGGCGTCGCCGGCCGCGCGCGCCCCGACGGGCCGGTGATCTGGATCCATGCCGCGAGCGTCGGCGAGACCATAGCCGTCGTGCCGCTGGTCGAAAGCATTCTCGACTATGGCGTCAACATCGTGCTGACGACCGGCACGGTGACCTCTGCGCAGGTCGCCGACGAGCGGCTCGGTGACCGCATCATCCATCAATATGTACCGCTCGACCTCAAGCCGGCGGTCAGCCGGTTCCTCGATCACTGGCAGCCGGATCTGGCAATCATCGCCGAATCCGAGATCTGGCCGATGACCATCCTCGAGCTTGGCGCGCGACGCGTGCCGCAGGTGCTGGTCAATGGCAGGCTGTCCGACCGCTCGTTCAAATCGTGGAAGAAACGCGCCAACATCGCCGAGGCGCTGTTCGAGAACCTGGCTCACGTCGTGGCGCAGTCGGATGTCGATGGCGAGCGGTTTCTCGCGCTCGGCGCGCGGCCGGTGACGGTGTCGGGCAACCTCAAGGTGGACACGTCGCCGCCTCCGGTCGACGAACGGGCGCTGGCGACACTGCGGCGGCAGATAGGCACGCGCCCGACCTGGGCGGCGATCTCGACCCATGACGGCGAGGAAGTGGTCGCGGCTGAAGTCCACGCGACGCTGCACAAGCGCCACCATGGTCTTCTGACCATCGTCGTTCCGCGTCATCCCGATCGCGCCGAGGCGCTTGCGGCGCAGATTTCCGGCATGGGCCTGAAGGTCGCGCGGCGCAGCAAGGGCGACAGGATCACGGCCGACACCGACATATTGCTTGGCGACACGATCGGCGAGATGGGGCTCTATCTCCGGCTGACGGAAATAGCCTTCGTCGGCCGCTCGCTGACCTCCGAGGGTGGCCAGAACCCGCTGGAGCCGGCCATGCTCGACACGGCGGTTCTCGCCGGGCGCAATGTGCAGAATTTTCGGGAGGCCTACCAGCGTCTCCTCGACAGCGGCGGCGCCAAGCTGGTGCGCGATCGCGACATGCTGGCCGGCGCCGTCAATTTCCTCCTGACCAACGAAGTGGCGCGCCACGAGATGATGGCGGCAGGCATTGCGACCGTCGACGAGATGCGCGGTGCGCTGGCGCGTACGCTGAAATCGCTTGAGCCCTACATCCAGCCGCTGGTCGTCAAGTCGCGCCTGAAGGGCGCGAACGGGCGCTAGCGTGGCCTCGGAAGCACCACCATTCTGGTGGGAAGAGCCGGACTGGCGGGTGCTGGGACAGGCG
>NZ_RZRR01001103.1:0-1556 GCF_003998555.1 Mesorhizobium sp. M7A.F.Ca.CA.002.09.1.1
CAGGCCGATCAGGTTCTCCGAGGTGTCGCCCTTGCGGCGGTCAGCCTCTTCATAAACCTTGCGGAACTGCTTTTCCGAAACGTCGCCATAGTGCCCCTTCAGCTTCTGCTTGGCGCGCAGCTGCAGGCCGAAATCGGAAAGCTTGCCCTTGCGGCGCTGGCCATGCTGGCCGGGGCCGTATTCACGCTTGTTGACCGGGGACTTCGGGCGGCCCCAGATGTTTTCGCCGAGACGGCGGTCGATCTTGTACTTCGCGGATTCGCGCTTGCTCATCGCATTCCCTTTTCAAAACAACACACCCGGAACCTCATGGTCCGGGTGAAGGAAACGCGCCCTCCTCTGGCCTCCGTTTTCGAGACCTGACAGGGTTTTCCCACGCAACGCGGCGGAAAACCCACGGGACACGTCAGTTCAAACAAGATAGTAGAATTGGATTTCCACGCATCTTGCGCACATAAAGAAAACCACCGGGCATTGCGGCCCGGTGTTAGCGCGCTGATTAAACGGAGATTTAACCGGTGTCAAGCTTGTGGCTGGCGTAGGCCATGGCGACGATATAGCGTCTCTGGGTTGAGTACAGTGCCGGATGTGGCGGGAGGGTGCGCCAGCGGCATCAGGAAGGGACCGGAGCAGAGGAGCTACATTCGCATGAAGAAATTCTTCCTTACCCTGACAGGAGCCGCTGTGTTGGCGGGATCCATGGCGGTCATGACACCGGAGCCGGCTGAGGCCAGGCATTGGCAAGGGCACCGGCACCACCAGGCTTGCCGCATCGTGATCAAGAAGAAAATTATCTGGCGGCACGGCCACAAGAAGGTCATCCGCTACAAGATCAAGCAGTGCAGAGGGCGCTGGTAGGCTGCAATCAGGCGGCCGACATCATTTCGAAGCCTGCGGTTTGGCCGCGGGCTTTTGATTCCGGCTCGTGTTCTTCGGCGTTTCCCTTGAACGGCGGACTGCACTCTAGCCTTTCGACTTCTTCTCCGGCAGGCCCTTGCGCTTCGTCTCGGCGAATTCCTCGAGCTGCTTTTCGCTCATCGATTCGTACATTCCCTTGGAAGCGCCCTGGAGTTCGCTCTTCTTGGTCTCGCCGCGCTTGGCCGACAGAGCCGCGCCGGCGGCTTTCTGCTGGGCTTTCGAGGTGGCTGGCATGGCTCTTTCTCCCGTTGGCATCAGGAGAAAAACGCAACGACTGCCGTGATGTTCCGCTTCGCAATCACGACATCGCCAACCCGAACCCCTGCATCAGGCGGCGGGTGGGGAAATCGGCTCTTTTCGATGTGAAGACGGCAAGGTCGGGCCCTTCAGGCAACATCTCGCCACGACCGCTCGGATCGATGTCGGCGAGAAGCGACAGCGCCCGGCGCGCGATCGCTTCGGCGGGGTCGAGCCAGTCGACCGGCCAAGGCGCCGTCTTGCGCATACGATTGGCCAGAAAGGGGTAGTGTGTGCAGGCGAGCACGACGATATCCGTACGCAGCGCATCACGTTCGACGAAGCATGGCGTGATCTCGGCGCGCACCGCCTCCTCATCGACGAAGCCCTCACGCATGTAG
>NZ_RZRR01001104.1:0-1552 GCF_003998555.1 Mesorhizobium sp. M7A.F.Ca.CA.002.09.1.1
GTCTTGCCATTTCCACGGGAACACCTGTCGCCAAGGCCCTGATAGCGTTGGAGAAACTGAAGGGCGCGCCGGGCCGGCTCGACCTCGTCGGCACCACCGGCAATGGCGCGCCGGTCTATGTCGACTATGCCCACAAGCCGGACGCGCTGGAAAACGTGCTGGCTTCGGTACGGCCGTTCACCACCGGTCGTGTCATCGTCGTGTTCGGCTGCGGCGGCGACCGCGACCGGGGAAAAAGGCCGATCATGGGCGAAATCGCGACGCGGCTTGCCGATGTCGTCATCGTCACCGACGACAATCCGCGCTCCGAAGTGCCGGAAACGATCCGTGCCGCTATTTTGGCCGCTGCTCCAGGTGCCATCGAGATCGGCGACCGGCGCCAGGCGATCCACGAAGCGGTCGCCATGCTGCATGCCGGCGACACGCTGATCGTGGCCGGTAAGGGCCACGAGGAAGGCCAGACGATCGGCTCCGAGACCTTGCATTTCTCCGATCATGAGGAAGTCCGCGCGGCACTCACGGAGCGCGCAGCATGAGCTTGCTGTGGACCTCCGAAGCGCTGGTTGCCGCCATGGACGGGCGGCCGCTCGGGCCGATGCCGGAGGGGATTTCAGGCATTTCGATCGACAGCCGCAGCCTGCAGCCGGGCGACGCCTTCTTCGCCATCAAGGGCGAGGCGATGGACGGCCATGACTTCGCAACCGCCGCCATCAAGGCTGGCGCTGGCGTGCTGGTGGTGGCCGAAGGCAAGCTGCCGTCGCTCGGCCGGTTGACAGCGCCGATCATCGTCGTCGAGGACGTGCTGGTCGCGCTGGAAAAGCTTGGAGTTGCATCGCGCGCCCGCTCGAGCGCGAAAATCATCGCTGTGACCGGTTCGGCCGGCAAGACCACCACCAAGGAAGCGCTGCGCCATGTGCTGCAAGCCGTAGGCAAGGTGCATGCCTCGGCGCAGTCCTTCAACAATCACTGGGGCGTGCCGCTGACCTTGGCGCGGATGCCTGATGATTGCGACTATGCCGTGTTCGAGATCGGCATGAACCATCCCGACGAGATCCGTCCGCTGGTCAAGATGGTGAGGCCGCATGTCGCCATCGTCACCATGATCGCGGCGGCGCATCTCGGCTTTTTCCGTAATCTGGACGAGATCGCCAAGGCCAAGGCCGAGATTTTCGAGGGGTTGGAGCCCGAGGGGGCCGCCGTCCTCAACCGCGACGATGCCCGATTCAAGCTGCTCGACAAGATGGCCCATGCCGCCGGTGTCGAGCACGTCTACGGCTTCGGCGAGAATGCGCGCTCTACCTTCAAGCTCACCAAATGCGAACTGCATGCCGATCATTCCGACATCACCGCCAGGATCGGCGGCCACGAAGTGACGGCGCGGATCGGCGCGCCCGGTCGCCATATGGTGCAGAACGTGCTGGCGGTGCTGGGTGCGGCGCATCTGGTCGGCGCCGATCTCGACAAGGTTGCTTCAGCACTGGCCGATCTCTCCGCCGAGCGCGGGCGCGGCAAGCGCCATGTGCTGCGCCATCCCGGTGGTTCGACTTCGAGC
>NZ_RZRR01001105.1:0-1552 GCF_003998555.1 Mesorhizobium sp. M7A.F.Ca.CA.002.09.1.1
GGATTCGCCGATGCCGTGACGAAAAAACTCGAAGCACACCCGCTGATCACCATCCGGCGCGAGGAAGTGCCAGGTCTGCCGCCGACGGATTGGGACCAGGCGATCGTTGCCACGGGTCCGTTGACCGCCCCCGGGCTTGCCCAGTCGATCGCGGAAGCGACCGGCGCCGATGCGCTCGCCTTCTTCGACGCCATTGCGCCGATCATCCATTTCGACACGATCGACATGAATACCTGCTGGTTCCAGTCGCGCTACGACAAGGTCGGGCCAGGCGGCACCGGCAAGGACTACATCAATTGTCCGATGGACAAGGACCAGTACCTTGCCTTCGTGCAAGCGCTGGTCGACGGCCAGAAAACCGAATTCAAGCAATGGGAAGGCACGCCCTATTTCGACGGCTGCCTGCCGATCGAAGTCATGGCCGAGCGCGGTGTCGAGACGCTACGCTACGGGCCTATGAAGCCGATGGGGCTGACCAATGCCCACAATCCGACGGTAAAGGCCTATGCCGTCGTCCAGTTGCGGCAGGACAATGCGCTGGGCACGCTCTACAACATGGTCGGTTTCCAGACCAAGTTGAAGCATGCCGAGCAGGTGCGCATCTTCCGCACCATACCGGGTCTCGAAAACGCTGATTTCGCCCGTCTCGGCGGCCTGCACCGCAACACCTACATCAACTCGCCGACCTTGCTCGACGCTTCGCTGCAACTGAAGTCGCGGCCCGGCCTGCGTTTCGCCGGCCAGATCACCGGCTGCGAAGGCTATGTCGAAAGTGCGGCCATCGGCCTGCTCGCCGGCCGCTTCGCCGCAGCGGAGCGGCTCGGCCTTGCTCCGTCCCTGCCGCCGCTGACCACGGCCTTCGGCGCTCTGCTCAACCACATCACCGGCGGTCATATTGTCTCCGATGACGAGCCGGGAAAGCGCTCATTCCAGCCGATGAACGTCAATTTCGGCCTGTTCCCACCTGTCGAAGCTCCGAAGGCCGAGGGCAAACGCATGCGCGGCAAGGACAAGACCGTTGCCAAGCGGCACGCCATCACATCGCGTGCGCAGGCTGATTGCCGAGAATGGCTAGGGCTGCCGGCACAAGCGCAAGCCGCCGAGTAGTCCGTGGCCAAGCACTCCGAGCTGCACCAGCTTCTGCCGTCGGACCTGCCGCCGAGTGGCGAACCTTTCGCCGGCGACTACGAAATTTGCTGGAGCATCTATGTCAGATGCACCAACCTGCGGAAGCTGCGCGAAGTTCATATACCCGCTATCGAGGCGCTAATAGGTCAGCCTCACGGGGGCCAAGGTTGGCTGTACGAAAATGAAAATTACAATGAGAACCGTGATCGAAGCTTGAAGAGAATCATTGCCGTTCAGCCTGTCGAAGGTCCCTACAATGACCGGCTAATTCTGGATTTCATGAAAGCGATCTATTCGCTGTCATCCTTCTGGGCGATCCAAGCCCGTCTGGATCCCTCACATCCTCATGGCGCCTACCTCAGTGCACGATTCACGCAGGAGGCTCCCAGCTCGGAGGCGCCGGCTATTGTCGACGCGCTGGTTG
>NZ_RZRR01001106.1:0-1552 GCF_003998555.1 Mesorhizobium sp. M7A.F.Ca.CA.002.09.1.1
GGCCGCCCCTTCGTCGGAAACCGCCCCGGTCAAGACCTCGTCCTTGTCGGTGCCGTCATAGCCCTTGACGAAACTGTCGAAATCCTTTGCCGGTTTTGTATCGCCGAAATACCCCCAGGCGCGAGCGAATTCGTGCCGGCTGATGGCGCTGTAGAGCGAACGCACAACAGCATCGGCGCTCGACCGGTCGTCGACATAGGGCGTTTCGCGGGCATCTTCGGCTGCCAAGGTCGTTTGACCGATCGGGGCAAGGGAGAGAAAGGCAGTCGCTGCGAAAAGGGCGCATCTCATCGGGAACCTCCGCTCGATAAGAGGATTCTACGACGGCGATTGCGGCAACGTGGTGACGCGGCGTCGGCGGCCTTGAAAAATCCTGCACGAAGGCGCTACGTCGCGTCCGCCGGCGCTGGGCCGGGCAGGAGATTTGACGTGACGATATCGATGTATGAGGCATCCGTGCCGGTGTTTTCGGCCAGGCTGAAAGCGCTTTCCAATGTGCTTGCGACCGCCGAACAGAATGCGCTGGACCGCAAGATAGACCCGCAGGTTTTTCTGACGGCGCGGCTGGCGCCGGACATGTTCGCCTTGACCAGGCAGGTGCAGATCGCCACCGATCATGCCAAGGGCGCGCCGTCACGGCTCGCCGGCCGCGAAGTGCCGAAATACGAGGACAATGAGGCGAGTTTTGCCGATGTCCAGGCTCGCATCACGAAGACGCTCGACCTTCTCGCGACATTTTCGGCTGCCGAATTCGACGGCTCCGATGACAAGATCATCGAGCTGAAGCTTGGTGGACGCGAAAGCTCGATGCCCGGCCTGCAGTATCTGCTGCATGTGGCCATGCCCAACTTCTATTTCCATCTCACCACGGCTTACGACATCCTTCGCCACAATGGCGTACCGTTGGGCAAGGCGACGTTCCTGGGATCGCGCTAAGGAATTGAATTTTTTGGAGGTGTCCCGGACCGATCCGGGACATCCTGAACACCGGATGCAGCTAGCGAATGGACATTTCGCGGGCGATGCGGGGGAAGTCGGCCGGCTTGATCCCTATGTCGGCGCGGTCGGCATTGCTCATCGAATGAAGCAGCGCGAGCGCCGAGCGGTATCTCAGATGTTCCTGTGGCCGAGGCCGGGCGAACATTTCAGTGAAGAAACCCATGATTCAAGCCCCAAATTGGTCCTCCACGGCTGCCAATATAGGTGAATCGTGACAATTGTGCAGTGCAGCATTTGCATACCTGCCATGTCTTGGCGATTTTTTTCGCCATTTTCCGCAACCGGGTGAAACTTTTGCTGACGCGCATCGTAGCCTCGAATGCTGGCTGCATGGCTGCCACGAGGCGACGGCTAAATTCATTGAGATCGGTGCCATGCATTTTTAACGAGCCGGTTCTATGCTTCGATACCCGAATGGTCGGGCGAGGGGGAGGCTGACATCGCTACTGGCGCCAAGCGGGATTTCGCTTCGTTGCTCGACGACCTCTTCATCGCCCCCGACAAGAATGGCGAGGGCGAAGAGGCCGGCGCTCGTCCATCCATCCCGTTCGAC
>NZ_RZRR01001107.1:0-1546 GCF_003998555.1 Mesorhizobium sp. M7A.F.Ca.CA.002.09.1.1
TCCCCGTCCCCAACGACCGGGTGAAAGGAGCCGGCCCCGTCCCCGGGCCGGCTCCGCCATTTCTGGCTATGGCCGTTCGAAAACCTTCTTCAACCCCGCCTTGAAGCGCTTGCCGTTGGCGACATAATGCGCCGCCGAGCCGCGCAACCTTGCCACGGCCGCGTCGTCCAGCACCCTGATCGCCTTGGCGGGCGAGCCGACGATCAGCGAATTGTCCGGGAATTCCTTGCCCTCGGTAACCAGCGCACCGGCGCCGACCAGGCAATTCCTGCCGATTTTCGCGCCGTTCAGCACGATGGCGCCCATGCCGATCAGGCTGTTGTCGCCGATCGTGCAGCCATGCAGCAAGGCGCGGTGGCCGATCGTGCAGCCTTCGCCGATCGTCAGCGGGAAACCGGGATCGGTGTGCATGACCGTATGTTCCTGCACGTTGGTGTCGGCACCGATGACGATGGGCTCATTGTCGCCCCGGATGACGGCGCCGAACCAGAAGCCGGCATTGCGTCCGACCCTGACGTCGCCGATCAGCGTCGCATCGGGCGCGATCCAGTTCGAGTCCGCATCGGCGAAGCTGGGCTCTGTTCCATCGATCGCATAAAGCGGCATTCCTGGTCTCCGAATCGTCTCAAGCTGGCAGCTCGGACCCTAGGAGACGGACCGACCATGAGGCAATGGCAAGCACGACGACGCCCAGCGCCAAGGTCCACGCAATTGCCGTGCAGCCGCAGGACATCAGCGCCAACGTTGAAATGCGGCGCTGACGCCGGGCATCGATGGCGTCGTTGACCAGCATGAACGGTCCCGCACAGGCCGTGGCGAGCAGCGAGCGCAAGACATGTGACGGCGACACATAGGGTTCGGTGAAGGCGACCTTGCGGCCCGACACCAGTTCCATGGCCGATCCGGCCAGCCCGCAGGCCGTCAACCCGACGGCAAAAGCAAAGAGTGTGAGTTCCAGCGGTCCCATCTTAACTTTCCGTTTACCATGAAATTGCACAGTCGTTCCATGCAGGCTGCAAGAGCCATGCCGTGCGATGTGTGCCGCCCGGGGACACTGCAGGCGGACGGGCGGCCCGAGATCCGAGGACTGAGATGAAGCAGGCAGCGCTCGCCAACGAACTCACCGTGGTCGATTCCAGGCTGATGAAGCGGGTGCTCTACGGGTTCGCGGTGCTCGCCCTGTTGTCGGTGGCGATCAGCCTTGCCGGCAAATGGTTCGGCCATTCGATCGCCATGGCCGGATACACCGACGACGCAACAGCCCACCAGGTGGTGATCGGCAACAATGTCATCACGGTCCCGGCCAATGCCATCCGTTTCGCCCAGGCCCGGCGCGACGGCATCGCCTCGCGGCTCGACCTCTATCTGCGCTATCCCCAGATGGACGGCTACAGCGAGGCCGCGCGAGATGATTTCAACCATACGGGAACAGCCAAAAGCATCGTCTTCCTGTCCTTCGAACAGCAGATGATGTCGCGTGACATGAGCGGCCGCTTCGCGCCGATCTACAGCGCGCTGATCATCCGACCCGGCACTGCCGGGCCTG